>CAYFSB010000058.1:3734-7679 GCA_964345655.1 uncultured Oscillospiraceae bacterium | reverse complement strand
GTGCTTTATAAATTTTGCCCCGGAGAATGACGGCAGGTACATAAATATGGAGGCAAATTCCATAGGTACGCTCCACTGCAAGATAGGCACAGGGCGGGGGAGCGCAAGGCAGCCGCTGCGTGATATGGGCATAGCCATGCCCATGGTCAGGGCGTCTGTGGCTCAGGATAGCTGGAGACTTGAATTCTTTGTGCCGCTGGACTGCGTCAGGGCGCTGTTCGGCCGGGACGGCTTTACAGAGGGAGATGTAATCAAGGCCAATTTCTACAAATGCGGCGATGAGACGGCGCAGCCACACTATGGAATGTGGAGCGGCGTGGACAGTGCGCAGCCGGATTTCCACAGGCCGGAGTATTTTGGAGACTTAATCATCAGGGAGTAATATATGAAGCAGGCAATATTCCATTTTTCAACCGACGGCAGACCGGCAGACTGCCACAGAATAAAGAGCGGACACATAAACGAGACCTATCTCATTACCACGGACAGCGGAGCAAAATATATTTTGCAGTGGATAAACCGCTATGTGTTCCCCAATGTGAATGCGCTTATGAACAACATGTCGGCGATAAGCCGGTTTCTGAATACCCGTGAGGGCGGCAAAATGGCCATGATAAGCTATATGAGCACTCTTGACGGGCGCGGCTATTATGACGACGGGCAGGGCGGCTGCTGGCGGGCCTACCGCTATGTGGACAACAGCGTATGTCTTCAGCGCCCTGAGCGTCCGGAGGATTTTTATGAGTGCGCCAAAGCCTTTGGCCACTTCCAGTATGCCCTGAACGATTTCCCGGCCGATACCCTTGAGGAGACCATAATCAATTTTCACAACACCGTGGACCGCTACAGACTTTTCCGGGAGGCTGTTGAAGCGGACGCCTGCGGGCGGCTTGAAGAGGTCGGAGCTGAGGTGGAGTTTGCCATGGAGCGGGAGGAGAGGGCCTGCCTTTTGCAGCGTATGCGTGAGCGGGGAGAGCTGCCCGTGAGAGCTACCCATAACGACACCAAGATCAATAATGTGCTGTTTGACCGGGACACGCGCAAGGCCATATGCGTCATAGACCTGGACACTGTAATGCCGGGCCTGTCGGTGCATGATTTCGGCGACGCGATACGCTTTGGCGCATCCACCGCAGCCGAGGATGAGAGAGAGCTTGAGAAGGTGGCTCTGGATATTGAGCTGTTCCGGGTGTTTACGCGAGGCTTTTTAGAGGCCTGCCCCAGCCTTACGTCCGCAGAGAGAGATATGCTTGTACAGGGCGCCTACACAATGACGCTGGAATGCGGTATGCGCTTTCTCACAGATTATCTCAACGGCGACAAGTATTTCTCCATAGACAGGGAGAAGCACAATCTGGACCGCTGCCGCGCCCAGTTTGCCCTGGCTGCCGATATGGAGAGAAAATGGGAGACCATGAAAGAAATAACCGCCTCAGAGGCCGTAAAATAAGCTTTATACAGAAGAGGGGACGGAAGTTCCCTCTTTTGCTTATATGGGCAGAAGGCTGCTTATTTAAAAGGGAATATGAATTTTTTTGAAAGTTTTTCTTAATATTCCTTAAAAACGTATATTTTTGGGCACAAAGCCTGTATTATATAGTCCGTTGCAGCAGAAACTGAAATACTGCGGGGGAACGCCAATGAAAAAACGTAAACTCATTATCATCCTGCTGGCCGCAGTCTTAGTGCTCACGGCAAGCTATCAGATCGTAAAGCACAATGCCATAGCCAAGCTGTATGTGGAACTCTGCTGCTCCCGCCTCAACAGATATGTGTGCGAGACCATGGGCAATTGCGGCGACGGAGAACAGCTGAGATACGGCCCGTGGAAGGTCACCTACCGGGAGACAAAGCATATGATGGAGTTTCGCACCTGGAGCTGGGGCGTAGGCTCAGAAGCGGTGCACAGGGGCTTTTATTACTCGCCCCACGACCTGCCGCTGGACTATCAGGGCAGAGACATCAGCTTTGTACAGGAGGAACAGGGCTGGAGCTGGAAGAATACCTCCGGCGACGGCTGGGAATATACAGAGCGGATAACAGATAACTGGTTTTGGTATGAGACCAATTATAATTAACATAACTAAGTTTACATAAAAATATATAGCCGCGATATACAGCTCGTAGACAAGCAAAAAAGCAAACGGGTATACATAATTAAGGCCACATAAAACAGTTTACATAATATAATTTGCCGCAAGCTGCCGTGTAAAAAACATGTCATTTTGAGTGCTGGCAGGGAACAGTCTCAGACAGCTGTCTGTCAGAGAAGGCTGTTTCGCCCTGGGGACTCAAAATGACATGTTTTATTTTGTTTTGCTGCGGCTTATTATTATGGATAAGCCGGTTTACTTACCCATAAAAATCTTGTCGCCGGTGATATCCTTCAGCGCGGCGGCGCCGCACATGGTCATTGTGGATTTAAGCTCTCCTGTTATTTTGTCCATGTAGACCTTGAAGCCCTCTTCGCCTGCGCTGTATATCATTGGGATAAGGGGGCGGCCGATGAGCACCGCGTCAGCACCCAGAGCAAGAGCGCGGAACACATCCACGCCGGAGCGGATACCGCCGTCCACAATTATGGTTATCTTACCCTTTACGGCGCTGACGATTCCCGGCAGCACCTCGGCAGTGGAGGGCACGCCGCCCTGGACTCTTCCGCCGTGGTTGGAGACCACTATTGCTCCGGCCCCTGCTTCCACCGCCTTGAGCGCGCCGGCCGGGGTCATGATCCCCTTGATGATAAAGGGCATTTTGGCGTAGCTTATGATCTCCCGCATCTCATCCACGGACTTGCTGCCGGCGTTGGGGTTCATGGCCTTCAGGAACGGCAGGCCCGCGCCGTCCACATCCATGGCGGCGGCAAAGATGTCGCTTTCGTTCAGCACATCCAGCTTCTCGAACACTGCCTCTTTGTTCCACGGCTTTATTGTCGGCACGCCCATGCCGCCGCATTTTACCATGTCCTTTGCGGCGCTCTTCATAATGTCCGGGTCAACGCCGTCTCCGGCAAACGACATGACGCCGTAGTCGGTGGCGGCCTTTATAAGTATGGCGTTGTAGCCCTGATCCTTGTATTTCGGCCCGTAGTGCATATCCAGCGCGCCCAGAGGCGCGGCAAAGATAGGGGCGGAAAATTTATGGCCGAACAGCTCAAATGAGATGTCTGGCTCGGCGTTTGGGCAGAGAGTATCCATGTTGACACAGATCTCCTGCCATTTTTCGTAGTTTCTGGCGGCAGTGCTGCCGGGATATTTGCAGCCGGGGCCAGGCATGGTGTTGCCGCAGGCGCGGCCGTTGCAGACGGGACAGGCCTTGCAGTATGGCCCAATGCAGTCTTTCGCGGCGGCGAGGATTTCATTGTAGTTCATGGTGTTGCACTCCTTATATGTATATTGTTTGGTACAGTCCTCTCTGATTATCAACCAAATTCATCCGCCTGTCAATATCATAATCCCGTAAAATCAAAGGCCGGGATCATCTCATCCGTGGCGGAGTCCGGTTCCTGCCAATAGCCGTCCTCTATGCCGCGGCGCTGCATATAGGAGCAGAGCCGCTCATTTGTCTCAGGGCTTATCCTGCCTTCCAGCTCCGGAAAACGCTCAAGCTCCGGCATGGGGGTATACTGGCTCATAAGTGACAGCAGTATGCTGCCTCTGGGAAATTCGTCCGCTGCAAAGTCCACCACATCCATGGCGGCCATCTCCTGACCGGGCAAAATCAGGTGCCGTATCAACAGCCCTGAGCGCAGTATTCCGTCTGAGTCCATCTGGAACGGGCCTACCTGCCTGTACATCTCCTTTATTGCGGATTCGGCGACCTGGGGATAATTGGGCGCGGCGGAATAGCGCAGGGCCGGCTCGGATTTATAATACTTGAAGTCCGGCATGTATATCTGCACAAGACCCTCCAGCATTCTGAGCGTCTCCACGCTCTCATAGCCGG
>CAYFSB010000058.1:0-3724 GCA_964345655.1 uncultured Oscillospiraceae bacterium | reverse complement strand
TCAAGGCCGCTGAGAGCCTGGGCTATGGCTCTTGAAAAATGGGTGGGCGTCACGAGGTTGATATTGTGCACTCCCTTGTCGCGCAAGCGGAGCATCACGTCTCTGAGCTGCTGTACCGACAGCGTCCTGCCGCTGCTCTCCCGGTTTATCTCCCGGTTTTGACAGAAGACACAGCGGAGATTGCAGCCGGTGAAAAAAATGGCGCCGGAGCCACGGCTGCCGCTTATGCAGGGCTCCTCACCGAAGTGCGGGGCGGCTCTGATAACACGTGGCAGCGAGGGGCTGGCACAATAGCCGCCGGGGATATCGTCCCCTCTTTTTGCCCCACAGCGGCGGGGACAGTCAAAGCATACATAGTCCATGTTGTTCTCCCAAAAAAAAAGATGTTTTGACAATAAATTGACATATGCAAAATGCCAATAAAAGGCCACTTAACGGGACTGATTATAGCCCTTATTTGTCTAATATGCAAGAAAACGCAAAAAACGTTAAAAAGTGCATGATTTTTCTGATTTCTGTGCTAAAATGTATGCGAACCGGATAAAGTAATTGCGAATACCCTGCTTGCTCCGGCCATGCGGGAGGCGGGAAAATGCTGAACATAGTTCTTGTTGAACCGGAGATACCCCATAACACCGGCGCAATTGCCAGAACCTGCGCCGCCACTGGGGCGAGACTGCACCTTATAAAGCCGCTGGGCTTTGACATTTCCGATAAGGCGGTAAAGCGCTGCGGGCTGGATTACTGGCATCTGGTGGACATCTCGGTGTATGAGAATATAGACGAGTATTTTGAAAAAAACGGCGACTAGGGGCTGTATCTGGCCACCACGAAAGCGCCGCGGGCCTATCATCAGGCGGATATGACAGGGAATGTGACGCTGATGTTCGGCAAGGAGACCGCCGGGCTCCCGGAGTGGCTGCGGGAGAAATACAGAGACAGCTGCATACGCATTCCCATGATAAGTGAAGCCCGGAGCTTGAATCTCTCAAACTCCGTAGCCATACTGGCATATGAGGCGCTGCGCCAGCAGGGATTTCCCGGCCTGCTGGAGACGGGCGCCATGTCAGTAGAATAAAATGCCAACAAATTTAGGAGGATAAACCATGAATTACAACAAAAAGACTGTTTACGACGTGGATGTAAAAGGTAAAAAGGTTCTGCTCCGCTGCGACTTTAACGTACCTCAGAATAAGGAGACCGGCGAGATCACCAGCAGCAAGCGCATTGTTGCCGCCGTCCCCACAATAAAGTACCTGCTGGATAACGGCGCCGCCGTTATCGCCTGCTCCCACCTGGGCAAGCCCAAGGGCGAGTGGAAGACCAAGCTGACTCTGGCCCCCGTGGCCAAGAAGCTCTCCGAGCTGCTGGGTCAGGAAGTTATCTTCGCCTCCGACATTATCGGGGACGACGCCAAGGCAAAGGCCGCCGCTCTGAAGCCCGGCCAGATAATGCTGCTTGAAAACCTCCGCTTCGACATCCGCGAGGAGAAGAACGGCGCAGACTTTGCAAAGGCTCTGGCCGATATGGCCGACGTCTTTGTGTCCGACGCTTTCGGCACCGTGCACAGAGCCCATGCCTCCACCGCCGGTGTTGCCGCATATCTGCCTGCATACTCCGGGCTGCTGGTTGACAAGGAGCTGTCCATCATGGGCAAGGCTCTTGACGACCCCAAGCGCCCCTTCGTGGCTGTTCTGGGCGGCGCAAAGGTCTCCGACAAGATAAATGTCATCAACAATCTGCTTGAAAAGGCCGACACCATTATTATCGGCGGCGGCATGGCCTATACCTTCAAGAAGGCTCAGGGCTATGAGATAGGCAAGTCTCTGCTGGAAGCTGACCGTATCGACTACGCAAAGGAAATGATCGCCAAGGCCGAGGCCAAGGGCGTGAAGTTCCTGCTGCCTGTGGATAACCTCTGCGCCGCCGAGTTCTCTGCCGATGCAGAGCCGGTGCTGGTTGAGGGCAACATTCCTGAGGAGCTTATGGGCATGGACATCGGCCCCAGGACCGCTGAAATATTTGCCGCAGCCGTAAAGGGCGCAGGCACCATCGTGTGGAACGGACCGATGGGCGTTTTCGAGTTTGACAAGTTTGCCGGCGGCACCAAGGCCATGGCCAAGGCACTGGCAGAGTCCGGCGCTGTCACCATAGTTGGCGGCGGAGACTCCGCGTCCGCAGTAGAGAAGCTTGGCTTCGCCGACAGGATCACCCATATCTCCACCGGCGGCGGCGCATCTCTGGAGTTCCTTGAGGGCAAGGAGCTGCCGGGCGTGGCCTGCCTGCTGGACAAGTAAAAAATTATACGGTATTTGGAGCAGCGTTTGTGCTGCTCCAAATACCGCAGAAAGCTTAATTCGTTTTTTTCATGGCGTACGGCTTCGCCGGGTTTTGCTGTGAGAATATAAATTTTTTTATTTAGATTGAATGGAGAATAGAAATGAACAGAAAATACCGCAAGACCGTCATCGCGGGCAACTGGAAAATGAACATGCTGGCCTCCTCCATAAAGCCCTTTGTTGAAGAGCTCAAGGAGAATATGCCCAAGGGCAGAAACTGCGATGTGGTTCTCTGCGTGCCGGCGGTTATGGTTCCCGCTATGATAAAGGCAGGTAAAGAGTGCAAGGTTTCCGCCGGCGCACAGGATGTGTCCAAGTTTGACAAGGGCGCATACACCGGTGAGATATCCGCAAGCCAGCTGGCCGATATAGGTGCAAAGTACTGCATTGTGGGCCATTCCGAGCGCCGCCAGTATCACGGTGAGGACGATATGCTTGTCAATGCCAAGGCCAAGGCTCTGCTTGAAAAGGGCATCATCCCCATTATCTGCGTGGGCGAGAGCCTTGAGCAGCGCGAGATGGATCTTACAATGGAATACGTGGCATATCAGGTCAAGGCTGCCCTCAGCGGTATCGACGCCACCCAGCTTCGCCGCTGCGTCATAGCCTATGAGCCTGTCTGGGCCATCGGCACCGGCAAGACCGCCACATCCCAGCAGGCCCAGGAAGTCTGCGAGGGTATCCGTGCCGTCATCCGCAAGATCTACGGTGCGCGTCCTGCCAGAGCGGTCAGCATCCTCTACGGCGGCAGCATGAACGCCAAGAACGCAGAAGAGCTCCTCTCCATGCCCGACATTGACGGCGGCCTGATAGGCGGCGCGTCTCTCAAGCCGATAGACTTCTCCGCTATTATCGCGGCCTCTAATCAGGACTGAAAAACAGAAAGGCTTCTATATGACAAAAAAAGCGGTTTTAATAATCCTTGACGGCTACGGCATAGCGCCCGCATCTGAGGGCAACGCCATAACCGCAGCAAAGAAACCGAACCTGGACAGGCTTTTTGCTGAGAACCCCTGCACCACCCTCTCCGCCTCCGGGCTGGATGTGGGTCTGCCTGAGGGTCAGATGGGCAACTCCGAGGTGGGACACACCAATATCGGCGCCGGCCGCGTGGTGTATCAGATCCTGCCCAAGATAAGCCAGGAGATAGCAAACGGCAGGTTCTTTGAAAACCCCGTGTATATCAAGGCCATGGAGGACGCCAAAGCAAACGGCAGGGCGCTCCATATAATGGGCCTGCTCTCCACCGGCGGCGTACACAGCCACCTGAGCCATATCTTCGGCATCCTCGATATGGCAAAGAGCAGGGGAGTGAAAAAAGTTTATGTCCACTGCTATCTGGACGGGCGCGACGTGGCTCCCAAGAGCGGCGCCGGTTTTTTACA
>CAYFSB010000057.1:4971-8528 GCA_964345655.1 uncultured Oscillospiraceae bacterium | reverse complement strand
GCGACTGTATAGAGGACAGGCTTGTCACTGTGGGCGGGCTCAGGATACTTGGTCTCGGAGGCAGCCAGATGTACAGCGGCGGGCCAAACCAGTACACCGAGCGGCAAATGGAGCGGCGTATTCAGCGGCTGCAGTTTAAGCTTGCCAAGAGCCGCGGAGTGGATATTGTGTTGACCCATGCGCCTGTGCGGGGCTACGGGGATGAGGACAACATTACCCACAGAGGTTTTGAGGCATTTATCCCGCTGCTGGATAAATACAGCCCAAAATATCTTATACATGGCCATGTCCACATGCGCTATTCCTCAGATCAGAAACGGCAAAGGCAGTACAATTATTCCGTGCCAATAAACGCCTGCGGGCGCTATACGCTGGAAATACCGGAAAAAACCACAGGCTGAAAGCCTGTGGTTTTTTATATCGTTTCATTTTACGCTGAAAAGCAGATCGCCATATGATGGATAAGGCCAGAAGCTGGCGGCTGTATGGGTCTCAAGCTCATCCACAACTATTCTCAGCTCATTCATGGCTGCAAATACCACGTCCTTATAGTATATGGCAAGCTCAAGCGAGTCGCTTATGTTCTTTACATCCATAACCGCGTATTCCAAAACCTTGGTCTTGGTTACGGCAACAGCGGTGAGTGCGCTTATCTTTCCTGCCAGCTCCGTTTCAAAGCGGCAATCAATGCTGTCACTCAGAGACTTTTTCGCCAGGGCTGTGTCGGCAAGGGATTTTGAATAGGCGCTCACAGCTGGGAGGATATCCTTCCAGACCATGTCGAGCATGGTGAGCGCTTCAATATGCAGCACCTTGCAGTAGTTATCAAGCTTTATCTCATATCTTGCGTGCAGTTCAGGCTCTGAGTAGACCTTATGCCGGGTGAAAAGCTCCACGTTTTTAGGGGCCAGATAATAGGGTACGCAGTCAGGGGTAGATTTGAGATTAAGCAGTCCCCTCTTTTCTGCCTCCGCTATCCACGCCTCATCATAGCCGTTGCCGTTGAAAATTATGCGCTTATGCTCCCGGATGACCTTTCTGATAAGAGAGTGCAGGGCAGACTCAAAATCATCGGCGCTCTCAAGTACATCTGCATACTGCCGCAGGGATTCCGCCACAGCGGTGTTGATTACAACGTTCGCGCCTGAGATGGACGCAGAGGAACCCAGCATGCGAAATTCAAACTTATTGCCTGTAAAAGCAAAGGGAGATGTGCGATTGCGGTCGGTTGTGTCCTTCGGGAACTTAGGCAGCACATGCACGCCGACCTTTATAAGCTCTTTTTCCCGGCTGCCGTAGGGATCGTCATTTTCAATTGCCGTCAGTATACTCTCAAGTTCTGTTCCAAGGAACATGGAGACCACCGCAGGAGGAGCTTCATTGGCGCCAAGTCTGTGGTCGTTTCCTGCGGAGGTGACGGAAATGCGAAGCATGTCCTGGTAGTCGTCCACCGCCTGAATAACCGCGCAGAGGAACAGCAGGAACTGGGCGTTTTCATAGGGCGTTTCACCGGGCTCCAAAAGGTTTACCCCGGTGTTTGTAATAATCGACCAGTTGTTGTGCTTGCCGCTGCCGTTTACCCCGGCAAAGGGCTTTTCATGAAGCAGGCAGACCATATCGTTTTTCTTGGCCACCTTCTGCATTATCTCCATGGTGAGCTGATTGTGATCGGCGGCGATATTGGTGGTGGTATATATGGGCGCCAGCTCGTGCTGCGCCGGTGCAACCTCATTGTGCTCGGTCTTGGCCATGACGCCCAGCTTCCAGAGCTCTTCGTCCAGCTCTTTCATAAATGCGGATACGCGGGGCTTTATAGTGCCGAAATAGTGGTCCTCCAGCTCCTGCCCCTTTGGCGGCTTCGCCCCAAAGAGAGTGCGGCCGGTATAAATAATGTCCTTACGCTTCTGGTAAACGCATTTGTCAATAAGAAAATACTCCTGCTCCGGGCCAACTGTGGTCTTTATTGACGTGACATCGTCATTGCCAAACAGCTTTACAATCCGCATGCCCTCACGGTTAAGAGCCTCCATGGAGCGCAGCAGCGGTGTTTTTTTATCCAGCGCCTCACCGCCGTATGAGCAAAATGCGGTGGGTATGCACAGTACATCGTCCTTAATAAAGGCATAGGAGGTGGGGTCCCAGGCTGTGTAGCCTCTGGCCTCAAAGGTAGCTCTCAGGCCGCCTGAGGGGAAGCTTGATGCGTCCGGTTCGCCCTGTATAAGCTCCTTGCCCGAAAACTCCATTATAACTTTGCCCCCGTCTATGGGAGAGATGAAACTGTCGTGCTTTTCTGCGGTAATGCCGGTCATAGGCTGAAACCAATGAGTGTGTAGCGCCCTTTTCTATTGCCCAATCCTTCATGGCGTTAGCAACAACAGTGGCAGCGTCGCTGCTCAACCGTCTTCCGTCCTTCATGGAGCGCTGCACCTGCTTGAACACGTCCTTGGGCAGACGCGCCCTCATTACAGAATCGTTGAATACCATTGAACCGAATACTTCTGTGACTGTGTTCATTAGCTATACCTCATTTCGTAAAATAAAAGCGGCAGAGGTTCCATGCAGGATACTGCACGACACCTTTGCCGTTTCAATGTACTGGATTATATGACTATATCACCAATTTGTCAACATCTTTTTTGTCAAAAACATCAAATGATTGCCGGTATGCAAAAACAAAAAAGACTGCACTCAATCCTCGTATGTTCTTATTATGCTCTCCGCTACCTCACGCCGCTTTGCGCCTGTATCCATTGCAGTCTTTTCAATATATCTGTGGGCCTCGGCCTCGCTCATGTTCAGCCTGGTCATCAGAAGGAGTTTAGCACGGTTTACAAAGCGAGTGTCGTCCAGCTTTCGTCTCAATGTGCTGGTCTGGGCACGAACGGAGCGCAGGCGCATACACATGGCGGCAAGAAGCGGCAGCACTGTTTCCAGCTCTTCTGCCCCGGCACACAGTATGCCTGACAGGCAGCAGGCCGGACGCAGATCCTCTATCTCATCGGCCATCGCCATTACCAGGACCACTGTGCAGAAATGCTCAGAAATTTCTGCTGCCAGTTCAAAATCGGCCGAGCTGAGGATAACGGCATCAGCAGGCTTTTCCAAAAGCAGCGCCGGTATTTCCTCGGCTGGTGACGCTGTCACTTCGGCAGACAGCTTCAGCTGCGGAAGATATCGTCCGATCACCTGGGCGGTTATTGTACAGCTGTTGGAGCGAATGATACTGAGCTTTCTTGATGCCGGTCTCATAAGCGTAGCCTCCCCTCTTAAAATCCGCTTGCGCCATAGTTTGCAAGTACTCTCGCGGACGGATCGTTCACATTGCAGCCTTCCCATTGACGGTTTGGCATCCAGAAGCCCTTTACCATGCCGGCCTGACCGGGATAATACTTCTCAAAAATGTCCCTGTACAGCAGGCTCTCTTTTGTGAATGGCACTGCAAAGTCATACTTTCTGCGCCCGGCTTCAAATTCATCGTCGGAATACAGCGTCTCTGCGTATTCCTTTAAATCGTCCACCATGGAGTGGCCAACCGCGTCGGAAAATGCACCCTTCTG
>CAYFSB010000057.1:0-4961 GCA_964345655.1 uncultured Oscillospiraceae bacterium | reverse complement strand
CTGCCTCCACAGGATGCCCTCCGGAAGAATTCCATCCTCTGCGAAAGCGCGGCGGAGCAGGTATTTCCCCATGCCGTAGCTGTTGATTTTCATATTTGGGTCAATGCTCATAACATATCGCACAAAATCCAGATCGCCAAAAGGTACCCTGGCCTCCATGGAATTCACTGAAATACAGCGGTCAGCCCTCAGCACATCGTACATATGCAGCTCATCCACTCGTTTTTTCGCCTCAAGCTGGAATGCCTCAGGCGATGGTGCAAAGTCAGTATATTTATAGCCGAACAGCTCGTCGGATATCTCACCTGTGAGAAGTACTCTAACATCGGTGGTATCATGTATAGCTTTACAGCAGAGATACATACCCATGCTTGCGCGTATGGTAGTAATATCATATGTGCCAAGCAGCGAAATAAGCTCTTCCAACGTACTTATGACCTGTTCCCTGTTCATTATTATATCAGTATGTTCGGAAAAAATAAAGTCCGCGGCCTCTCTTGCATATTTTAAATCTATCGCGTCCGTGTCCATGCCTATGGCAAAGCTGCGGATCTTTTTGCCAAGTATTTTAGCTGAAATAGCGCACACCAGACTTGAATCCAGACCGCCTGAGAGCAAAAAGCCTAAAGGCGCGTCGGCATCAAGTCGCTTTTCCACTGCAGCTATCAGTTTTTCCCGTATTTTTTTGCAGGTTGTGTCTATCGAGTCTAGGGAGTACTTATCCACTTTGGTCAAATCTGCGTATCTTATAAACCTGCCGTCGGCATAGCAGCAGCCTGGCGGAAAAGGCATTATATCGGTGCACAGCTCTACAAGATTTTTTGGCTCACTTGCAAATACAGGCGCGCCGTCCTTAAGATAGCCGTAGTAAAGTGGCCTTATGCCTATGGGGTCACGGGCTGCCACGATATCATCGCGCTCCGCGTCGTATATTATCATAGCAAACTCCGCGTCCAGCATGGAGAACATCTCAAGCCCGTATTCGCGGTACATGGGAAGAATTATCTCGCAGTCAGACTCGCTCACGAAGCTGTACTTAGTTTTCAGCTTCTCCCTCATGCCGCGAAAGCCATACAGCTCTCCGTTGCACACCGCCATGTCTCCGCCCAAATGAAAAGGCTGCATACCGCTCTCGTCAAGCCCCATTATCGATAGCCTGTGAAAACAGAGCTGTCCCCTGCCTGCAGCTTCAATACGCGTCTGATCCGGCCCTCTTGAAACTGTCCTGTCAAAAAACTTGCGCACATACTCCGGGGAAAGCAAAGGAGAAGAAAAACCCATAATTGAACACATAAAAAGCACCTCCGAATTATTTGCAGCATATCCTAAAATACTTTAGGACGAATTGCTGCTAATCCGCGGTGCCACCTAATTTACTGTTTTCACAGTCACTTTTCGAGTTCCAACAAACCCGTGTGCATTAACGCTGCACACTGCGTCTCCCCTACTTGGCACTGCCTTTCAGATTGCTGCTCCGAAGTGTTATTCCGGCAGGCTCATGCTTTCGGGCTCACACCATCCCCGATTCGCTGAAGTTGTTTTCCTGCTGTACTTGTCTTCATCAACGCATTTTTCAATATAAACTTTGCTTTGAAAAAATATGTGCTGATTTTACATCCGCTGTGACGTACAGTCAAGTCTGAATAATTCACCAAATTAAATTGAAAGAGCAAAAGAAAAATGTGAAAAAAAGCAAAAATAAGCATTTACTCTATTTTTTCTTGCACATAGGTAAAATATATGATATTTTTTTGGTGAAACGCACTTGAACTAAATAAAAGAAGCCGATTTTACGTCAGAATGTTTTTTTAAAAAAAGCTTGACAAAATTTCAAAGCCGTATTATCATCCAAGACAATTAGTGAATAAACCAGTGAGGAAGAGTAAGTAGCTTGCTATTCGTTTTTCAGAGAGTCACCGTATGCTGAAAGGTGATATTCGGGTAACTTGTGAATGGACTTCTGAGGGTGACCGAAAGCCGCAGGGTGAGTAGCAGTCAACGGGTTATCTGCTCCCGTTATCAACGCAGACTTGTATGTTGGTACAAGACAGAGAGGATGCTCTTTTGAGCGTCAACTTGGGTGGCACCGCAGGATATGTTTTTTAGTCCTGTCCCTTGATTTTTCAAGGGACAGGATTTTTTGCGTTTAAGGAGAGTTTTCATGTTTATTCTCACAAGGCGATGGCGTGCTTAATACTGAATCAATGCCGCCAAAAAAAATGATTATATATTTACAGGAGGAACTATCATGAAAAAGTTTTTTGCCGTTTTATTTACTGTTGTTATTCTCGCCTCGCTGGCCGGATGCGGCTCAACTGCCGAGAAAGAAATACCCGTCATCGGAATCAATCAGTATGGTGAGCACCCGTCTCTGGACAATTGCCGTGAGGGCTTTCTGCTGGGTCTGGAAGAGGCCGGGCTGAAAGAAAGCGTGGATTTCACCTACAACTATCAAAACGCCGGCTTTGACGATAATATTGCTACCCAGATCGCCCAGAATTTCTCCGCAAACAATGTAGCGCTGATGTGCGGCATAGCCACAAACTCCGCCACAGCCTGCTTTACGGCGGCTGAGGATAAGGATATTCCCGTTGTATTCAACGCCATTACAGACCCCGTACAGGCAAAGCTTGACAGCGGCAATGTCACCGGCGTCTCCGACAAACTGCCGGTTGAAGCACAGCTTGATCTGATCCGCAAGTGCCAGCCCGACGCGAAAACAATTGGCATCATCTACACCACCAGCGAGCCCAACTCCGTCTCCGCTATCGCCGAGTACAAAGAAAAGGCTGGCAGCTACGGCTTTGAGATTGTGGATATAGGCGTTACTGCTCAGGCAGAGGTCACTCAGGCTGCGGACACTCTGATCAGCAAGAACGTCGACTGCATTTCAAACCTGACAGACAACAACGTTGTCGGTGTACTGGACTCCATACTTGACAAGACCAATGAGGCCGGTATTCCCGTATATGGCAGTGAGATAGAGCAGGTAAAGAAGGGCTGCGTTGCTTCCGCCGGTATAGATTACATTGAGCTTGGAAAGCAGGCCGGAAGAATGGCGGCGAAGATCCTCAAAGGCGAAGCCACATGTGAAGAGCTGCCCTATGAGACCGTGACAGAATACGGAATATATATAAATTCTGAAGCGCTGGCGCTGTTGAAGATAGAAGTTCCCGCTGATGTGGCAGAGAAAGCTGTCGAAGCCAACGCGGAATAACAGGAGCAAGTATGAACCAGTTTATTGAACTGCTTGAAAGCACAATTACACAGGGCTTCATATATGCCCTGCTCACTTATGGAATTTTTATAACATATAAGTTATTGGACTTTCCAGATCTGACCGTGGATGGCAGCTTCCCTCTGGGAGCTGCCGTTACGGCTGTTTTGCTGACTAATGGCGTAAACCCGTATCTGACGCTTTTGATCGCAATGGCAGCCGGTGCTCTGGCCGGACTTGCCACAGGGCTTATACATGTAAAACTCAAGGTGCGGGATCTTCTGGCCGGCATTATAACCATGACGGCGCTGTTTTCAATTAACCTGCAGATTGCCGGGTCGAATCTCAACATTGGCCGGGAAATAGACACAATATTTGTTGCAGAGCCTGTGGCGTCAATTCTTGGCGGCATGTCGCTCATCAACCGGAAGCTTATTGTGTCTCTGGTTTTGGTGCTGCTCTTTAAGGTTATTCTCGACCTGTATTTCAAGACGAAGAACGGCATGCTGGTGAAAGCCACCGGGGACAACGCGACTCTTGTAACAACGCTTGCCAAGGACAAGGGCAAGCTGAAAATTTTAGGGCTTGTGATAGCAAACGCACTTGTGGCGCTGGCAGGCGCTGTTGTCTGCCATGAGCAGCGGGGCTTTTCCAGCACAATGGGTACAGGCCAGATGGTGTTTGGCCTGGCGGCTGTCATAATCGGTACAACGATATTCAAAAAGCTCCCTGTGGTAAAGGGCACCACCGCGGTTCTCGTGGGCAGCGTCATATATAAATGCTGCATACAGCTTGCAATAAGTCTGGGCCTGCCTGCAAACCTTCTGAAGCTTGTGACTGCCGTACTGTTTCTTGTCATACTGGTCATCGGAAACTTTGGGGAAGGCAGGGTCAAACATCATGCTTGAACTGAAAAATATAAGGAAAGTTTATAACCCCGGCCTCATAACAGAGATGTGCCTATTTGACGATTTCAGTCTCACCGTAAAGGACAAGGAGTTTGTCTCTATTGTCGGCAGCAACGGCAGCGGGAAAACCTCACTTCTGAATATTGTCTGCGGCAGTATTCCTGTCGAGGGCGGCGACATAATGATAAATGCCGAGCGTATAAACTCTCTGGATGAGTATAAGCGCTATAAAAAAATAGGCCGGGTATATCAAAACCCTGCCCTGGGCACCTGCCCGAATCTGACAATGCTGGAGAATCTTTCGCTTGCGGATAACAAAGGCCGCAGCTACGGCTTGACAGGCGGTACGAACTATAAACGAAGAGACTTTTACCGGCAGCAGCTGGCAGCGCTGGGGCTGGGGCTTGAGAGCAAGCTGGACGTAAAGCTGGGTTCCCTCTCCGGCGGGCAGCGGCAGGCCGTCGCGCTGGTAATGGCCACTCTGACGCCTATTGATTTTCTCATTCTTGATGAGCATACAGCCGCGCTTGACCCGAAGACCGCTGAGATTATAATGGAGCTGACCGACAAGATCGTCAGGGAGAAACAGCTCACCGCCATAATGGTGACACATAATCTCCGCTATGCGGTTGAATACGGCAGCAGACTGATAATGATGGATAAGGGCCAGGTCATTCTTGACAAGGCTGGAAAAGAAAAAGAAAGTGTCAGCGTTGACGACTTGCTGCATATATTCAATGAGATAAGCATAGAATGCGGTAACTGAAAAATCCGGATTGCGGGTAGTGCGTAAAAATTTGTGTAAAGTCCGAAGTCGTGGTATTTACACTTAAAGG
>CAYFSB010000056.1:0-8580 GCA_964345655.1 uncultured Oscillospiraceae bacterium | reverse complement strand
AAGGCCCGCAAGTCCGTCGCGAACTTCAAGGTTCGTGAAGGCGAGACTGTCGGCGTCAAGGTCACCCTCCGCGGCGACCGTATGTGGGAGTTCCTCGACCGTCTGTTCAACGTGGCTCTGCCCCGTGTCCGCGACTTCCGCGGCATCTCCGCAGACGCCTTCGACGGCCGCGGCAACTACAGCCTGGGCCTGAAAGAGCAGATCATCTTCCCCGAAATCGAGTACGATAAGATTGAGAAACTGCGCGGTATGAACATCGCAATCACCACCACCGCTCAGACCGACGAAGAGGCACGTGAGCTGCTCAAGCTCATGGGAGCCCCCTTCGTGAGCTAAGGAGGAGTAAAGTATGGCAAAGAAATCCATGATTCTCAAGCAGCAGGCTCCTGCGAAGTTCTCTACCCGCCAGTACAACCGCTGCAAGATCTGCGGCCGCCCCCACGCCTATCTGCGCAACTACGGCATCTGCCGTATCTGCTTCCGTGAGCTGGCTTATAAGGGCCAGATCCCCGGCGTGCGCAAGGCCAGCTTCTGAGCGTCAGAATAATACTGTGAGGTCACGCCGCTCCGCATGCGGCACGGCATTGACCGCAAGCGTTATTTTCCCTTAAAAAGGAAGCGCTGACATCAAGTTTTGTACGGCGGGAGCCGATCCCTCCCGCCTGCAAATAAAGGCCGAAAGGCCAGGCAGGACTGCGAAAGGCCATGGCCAATCAGGTATTGGCATGGAACCTCGCGGACAAAACCGCTTAAGCGGTAACTCTAAAACAGGAGGATAAAACTCTATGCAGATCACAGACCCCATTGCAGATATGCTGACCCGCATCCGCAACGCCGGCAGCGCGAAGCATGAATCCGTCGACGTACCCTCTTCCAAGATGAAGAAGTCCATTGCTGACATTTTGCTCAACGAGGGCTACATCAAGAACTACCAGGTAATCGACGATGGTACCCAGGGCATCATCCGCATCACACTCAAGTATTTACCCGGCAAGGAGAAAGCTATTCAGGGCCTTCGCCGTGTCAGTAAACCCGGCCTGCGCGTGTATGCCGGCGCTGACGAGCTGCCCCGCGTCCTCAAGGGCCTGGGCATCGCTATAATCTCCACGTCCAAGGGCGTCATGACCGACAAACAGGCTCGCAAAGAGAATGTTGGCGGCGAAGTCCTTGCGTTCGTATGGTAAGGAGGCAGGAGAATGTCTAGAATAGGAAGAACTCCCATAACTGTACCCGCAGGCGTAGAAGTCACAATCGATGAGCACAACAACATCACTGTCAAGGGACCCAAGGGCACCCTGAAGCGCACTCTGGTTCCCCAGATGGGCGTCAGCATTGATGCAGGTGTTATCCATGTGACCCGCCCAGACGATACCAAGCAGAACCGTTCCCTCCACGGCCTCACCAGAACTCTGGTGGACAACATGGTCCTTGGCGTGACCCATGGCTTTGAGAAAAAGCTGGAGATAAACGGTGTTGGATATCGTGCGGCCAAGGATGGTAAGAATCTGGTCATGAATCTGGGATTTTCTCATCAGATAATCATGTCCGAGAACGAGGATATCCAGATCGACGTCCCCGACGCCAACCATATCGTCATCAAGGGTATCGACAAGCAGAAGGTCGGCCAGTTTGCAGCAGAAGTTCGTGGTAAGAGACCTCCCGAACCCTACAAGGGCAAGGGTATCAAGTATGACTACGAAATCGTCCGCCGCAAAGAAGGCAAGACCGGCGCTAAGTAAACGGAGGTGTGCCTGAATGATTAAAAGACCTGATACCAGAGGACAGCGCATTAAGCGCCACAGCAGAGTACGCGGCAAGATCTCCGGCACCGCCGAGAGACCGAGACTGTGTGTATTTCGCAGCGAGAACAATATCTATGCCCAGATAATCGACGATGTGGCAGGCATCACTCTGGTGTCCGCCTCCTCCGTTGAGAAGGCATTTGAAGGCAACGGCGGAAACTGCGAAGCCGCCAAAAAGGTTGGTGCGGTTCTGGCAGAGCGTGCTCTGCAGAAGGGCATCGAGGATGTCGTGTTTGACCGTGGCGGATACATTTATCACGGCCGTGTCATGGCATTGGCAGAGGGCGCCCGTGAGGGCGGCCTGAAATTCTAAGGAAGGGGAGAAACTAATATGGCATATAACAATGACAGAAGAGACCGTCGTAAAGACGAGGCTCCCTCCGAGTTCATCGAGAAGGTAGTTTCCCTCAACCGTGTCAGCAAGACCGTCAAGGGCGGCCGTGTTGCAAAGTTCTCCGCGCTGTGCGTTGTGGGCGACGGCAAGGGCCGCGTCGGCTTCGGCATGGGCAAGGCAAACGAAGTGTCTGAGGCTATTCGCAAGGGACTTGAAGACGCCAAGAAGAACATTTGCACTGTCACCCTCAGTGGCACAACCATTCCTCATGAGGTCATCGGTGAATTTGGCGCAGGCCGCGTCCTTCTTAAGCCCGCTCCCGACGGCACCGGCGTTATTGCCGGCGGCGCGGTCCGTGCGGTCGTGGAAGCAGCCGGCATCAGGAACATCCGTACCAAGTGCCTGCGCACCAACAATCCCGCGAACGTTGTTGCCGCCACTATGGAAGGCCTCAAGTCTCTGCGTGACGCAGCTCAGGTTGCGGCTGTCAGAGGCAAGACTCCTGAAGAAGTTCAGGGTTAAGGAGGGCGAAAGATGGCAAATCTTAGAATTAAGCTCGTAAAGAGCCTCAACGGCAGGATGGATAATCATATCGCAACTGCCTATTCCCTCGGCCTGCACAAGATCGGCAACGAGACCGTACAGCCCGACAATCCCCAGACCCGCGGCAAGATCGCCAAGATCGGCTATCTGCTTAAGGTCACAGAAGAATAAGGAGGGCAAGAGAAATGTATATTCATGAACTTTCTCCCGTCGCCGGCTCCACCCATGTTTACAAACGCAAGGGCAGAGGCCATGCCACAGGCAACGGCAAGACTGCCGGCCGCGGTCACAAGGGTCAGAAGGCACGCAGCGGCGGCGGCACTCGTATAGGCTTCGAGGGCGGCCAGATGCCTCTGGCGCGCCGTATCCCCAAGAGGGGCTTCAACAACATCTTTGCAAAGCCGCTGGAGTTTGTCAACGTGGCAGTTCTCGAAAAGTTCGAGGATGGCGCCGTTGTGGACGCACAGGCCCTGCTGGATGCGGGTATCCTCTCCAAGTGCAGATATGGCGTAAAGTTTTTGGGCAACGGTGAAGTTACCCGGAAGCTGAATGTTAAAGCTGCTGCTTTCTCCGAAACCGCGAAAGAGAAGATCGAGGCGGCCGGCGGAAAGGCAGAGGTGGTATAAGTGCTTCAGACATTGCGTAATGCGTGGAGAATTGGAGAGATCCGTAAAAAGATCATTTTCACCCTGCTCATAGTCCTGCTTTACCGTCTTGGCAACGCCATCCCCGTGCCCTACGTAAACGTCACCGCGCTGCAGTACTACTTCACCCAGCTCCAGAACACCGTTCTGGGTCTCTACAACGTAATGTCCGGCGGCGCGTTTTCCTCCGCGACGATCTTTGCGCTGTCCATTCAGCCCTATATAAACGCCTCCATCATAATCCAGCTTCTGTGCATCGCTATCCCCGCACTGGAGCGTATGAGCAAGGACGAGGGCGAGGATGGCAAGAAGAAGATAGCGTCCATCACCCGTTATGCCACAGTGGGCATTGGCCTGCTCATGGGTTTTGCTTACTACATGCTCATGAAGAACAACGGCCTGCTTGACAGCAGCGCAACTGACAGCATCTGGGCGGCGATAGTCATAGTTCTGACCTTCACCTCCGGCTCCGCGCTTATCATGTGGCTCGGTGAGCAGATAACCGAATTCGGCATCGGAAACGGTATCTCCATCATCCTGTTTGCCAGCATTATATCCCGTCTGCCCACCAGCATCGTCAAGAGCGTCACCAATGTCATCAAAGGCGACCTGCAGTGGTGGCTGGCGATACTGGTGTTCCTGGGTGCTTTGGCGATCATCGTGCTCATCGTTTTCGTCAGTGATGCAGAGCGCAGGATCCCTGTCCAGTATGCGAAGCGCGTTGTTGGCCGCAAGATGTACGGCGGACAGAGCACACATCTGCCCATGAAGGTGAACATGTCCGGTGTTATGCCTATAATCTTTGCCCAGTCCATAGCTTCCCTGCCCGCCACGATTGCGGCATTCAGCGGCAGCAGCTCTGACAGCTGGTTTATGAAGATTTTTGACACCACCTCCATCACCTACGCTGTCATTTATTTCCTGCTGATACTGTTCTTTGCATACTTCTATTCCACCATCCAGTTCAATCCCGTAGAGGTTGCCAACAACCTGAAGAAGAACGGCGGATATATTCCGGGCTTCCGTCCCGGCAAGCCCACCAGCGAGTTTATCCACAAGGTGCTCAACAAGATCACTCTGTTCGGCGCCATATATCTGGGTATTATCGCTGTTGTGCCTATCCTGGTTTCTCACTTCAGCAACGCGACTTCCCTTACCGGCATTTCTCTGGGCGGCACTTCCATTATAATTGTTGTGGGTGTTGCGCTTGAGACAGTTCGCGCTCTTGAAGCACAGATGCTTATGCGCAACTACAAGGGTTTCCTTAACTGAAAATAAGGAGTTGCATATGAGGCTTATACTTTTAGGCGCTCCCGGCGCGGGTAAAGGTACTCAGGCAGAGATATTGAGCAAAGAGCTTAATATCCCCACCATTTCCACAGGCAATATCCTGCGGGCGGCCATGAAAAATGGTACGCCCGTGGGAATAAAGGCAAAAGAATATGTGGATGCCGGCAAGCTTGTGCCGGACGATGTGATAATCGGCATCATCAAGGAGCGGCTGGGTCAGCCCGACTGCGCCGAAGGCTATATCCTTGACGGTGTGCCCCGCACCATTCCTCAGGCTCAGGCCATGGAGGAGCTTGGTATTGCGGTGGACTATGCCCTGTCGATCGAGATAGGGGATAGCGAGATCATAGAGCGAATGTCAGGCCGCAGAACCTGCAAAGAGTGCAGCCAGACCTTCCACATTGTCTCTAATCCTCCGAAAAAGGAGGGCGTATGCGATGTCTGCGGCGGCGAATTGACTATCCGCAAGGATGATGCTCCGGAGACAGTAAAAGCCCGCCTTGAGACCTATCACAGAGAGACTGAGCCGCTTAAAGCTTTTTATGAAAAGCTTGGGAAGCTCAGAGCTGTGGACAATAAGCCGAGCATTGACGCTACAACAGCGGAGATCAGGAAAGCTTTGGAGATTTGAGAAATGTCAGAAAGAATATATATCAAATCCCCAAGAGAGATTGAACTGATGCGCCAAGCCGGCAAGCTGGCTGCAGGCGCCCGCACAGTTGCGCGGCAGGCGGTGGCTTCAGGCGTGACCACAAAGCAGATAGACAAATATGTGCATGAATTCATCGTGAAATCCGGCGCGTATCCCACATTCCTGAACTATTCAGGTTTTCCGGCCAGCGCCTGTATTTCAGTAAACGATGAGATCATACATGGTATTCCCGGCAAGAGAGTCATTCACGACGGCGATATTGTTTCGCTGGACGTGGGAGCCACTTACAAGGGCTTTGTAGGCGACTGTGCGGGAACCTTTCCCTGCGGTGAAGTGAGTGATGAGGCAAAGAAGCTTATAGCTGTCACAAGACAGAGCTTTTTTGAGGGCATCAAGTTTGCCAAAGAGGGCTACCGCATCTCCGATATAGGCGCGGCAATACAGGAATATGTGGAGAGCCACGGTTATTCCGTAGTGCGCGACTATGTGGGGCATGGCGTGGGGCATCAGCTTCACGAGGCGCCTGAGGTGCCTAACTACAGAGTAGACAGGCATCAGCGCGGCATGGGCCGCAGGCCGGACCCCAGACTTGAAAAGGGCATGACGATCGCCGTTGAGCCGATGGTTAACATCGGCAGCTATGATATCAGGCAGCTTGACAATGGCTGGACGGTAGTGACCGCAGACGGTTCACTGTCTGCCCACTATGAAAACAGCATCCTGATAACAGACGGCGAACCGGAGATACTCACAATGGCAGAGGATATTTGACAATTAAACGTCACACCGACTTTGGAGGAAATTTACTTTGGCAAAAGACGATGTAATCGAACTCGAGGGCACGGTAGTAGAATCCCTGCCCAACACCATGTTCCAGGTGGATATCGGCAATGGCCACATCATTCTGGCGCATATTTCCGGCAAGCTCCGGATGAACTTTATCAGGATACTTCCCGGCGACAAGGTCACGGTGCAGATGTCACCATATGATGTCACCCGCGGCAGAATAACCTGGAGAAGCAAGTAGGAGGTATAACAAATGAAAGTAAGACCTTCCGTGAAGCCTATGTGCGAAAAGTGCAAGATAATCAAGCGCAAAGGCAAAGTCATGGTCATCTGCGAAAACCCCAAGCACAAACAGCGTCAGGGTTGAGCAGCGCATCCCTATTTATTCAGAGGCAAGGCCCAGAGCCTGTCCTTATAAAACCTTGCCGCATAAATGCGGCATCCCGCATGGAACAGGGACTCCCTCCGGCGGGAATAAGCCCCTGTACCGCAGGTGCGGAAAATTATCGAAAGGATGATCGTATAATATGGCACGTATAGCCGGCGTTGACCTGCCCAAGGACAAGAGAATCGAGATCGGTCTCACCTATGTCTATGGTATCGGCAGAACAAGCGCAGATAAGATCCTGGCAATGACCGGGATCAACCCCAACACCAGAGTAAAAGACCTCACCGATGAGGATGAGGCAAAGCTGCGTGAGTGCATCGACCACAACTATATCGTTGAGGGCGACCTGCGCCGTCAGACAGCGCTTGACATCAAGCGTCTGACCGAGATCGGCTGCTATCGCGGTCTGCGTCATCGTCGCGGCCTTCCTGTCCGCGGCCAGAGAAGCAAGACCAACGCTCGTACCCGCAAGGGTCCGAAACGCACCATCGCAAATAAGAAGAAGTAAGGGAGGGATATGAATAATGGCAACTGCAAACGCTAAGAAGAAAGTCAGAACCCGCAGAAGAGAGCGCAAGAACATTGAAAAGGGCCAGGTTCATATCAGCTCTTCCTTCAATAACACCATGGTGACCATCACCGACACTCAGGGCAACGCTCTGTCCTGGGCTTCCGCCGGTGGCCTTGGTTTCCGTGGCAGCAAGAAGTCTACCCCCTTCGCCGCACAGACCGCCGCAGAGACCGCCGCAAAGGCAGCCATGGAGCACGGCCTGAAGACAGTGGAAGTGTACGTCAAGGGACCCGGCTCCGGCCGTGAAGCGGCAATCCGCGCTCTGCAGACCGCCGGTCTCGAAGTAACGATGATCAAGGACGTTACCCCCATTCCCCATAATGGCTGCCGTCCTCCGAAACGTCGCCGTGTCTAATTGAAGGAGGTAAACGAATATGGCAAGATATACTGAAGCAGTATGCCGCCAGTGCCGCAGAGAGGGCCAGAAGATCTTACTGAAGGGTGACCGCTGCTATACTGACAAATGCGCCATGAATAATCGCGCATTTGCTCCCGGCCAGCATGGCCAGGGCCGCACAAAGAACTCCGAATACGGCCAGCAGCTCCGTGAGAAGCAGAAGGCAAAGCGTTTCTACGGCGTTCTGGAGAGCCAGTTCCGTGGATACTTTGACATGGCGGAGCGGCGTCCCGGTCAGACAGGTGAGAACCTGCTGTCCATTCTGGAGTCCCGTCTGGACAACGTGGTCTATCGTCTCGGTTTCGCAATGAGCCGCGCCGAAGCCCGTCAGATGGTCAGCCATGGGCATATTACCGTCAACGGCCGCAAGGTCAACATCCCCAGCTATCAGGTAAAGCCCGGCATGATTATTGCTCTCAAGGAGAGCAGCCGCAGCATTGAGAAGATAAAGGCTAACATTGAGGCAAACGCATTTCGCCCCTCACCCAAGTGGCTTGAGTATGACGCTAACAATATGATGGCCAAGGTCGCCGCCGTCCCGGCAAGAGATGATATCGACCTGCCCATCGAGGAGCATCTTATCGTCGAGTTGTACTCCAAGTAATAAAGACACCCTCAAATTGGTAAGCTGAATCACCGCAAGGCGCTTACTCAAGCGCAAGACTTAAAAGGAGGGTTATATAACTATATGATCGAAATTAAAAAGCCGCGTATCGAGTGCATAGAAACTCCCGCAGACAGCTCATACGGTAAGTATATCATTGAGCCTCTGGAGCGCGGCTACGGCACGACACTTGGTAACTCTCTTCGCAGGGTACTCCTGTCCTCTCTCCCTGGCACAGCCTGCACCAGCATCAAAATTGCCGGCGTACAGCATGAGTTTTCCATTATCCCCGGCGTCAAGGAGGACGTGACGGAGATAGTGCTCAATGTAAAGAGCATTATTGCCCGCCTCCACAGCACCGGACCCAAGACCGTGTATATTGAAGCCTCCGGCGAGGGCCTTGTCACCGCCGGCGACATCAAAGCGGACGCGGAAGTGGAGATTCTCAATCCGGAGCAGCCCATCGCCACTCTTGGCGCAGACGGCGCTCTGAATATGGAGCTGGTTTTGGATCATGGCAGAGGCTATGTTTCAGCCGAGAAGAACAAGTCCCCGCAGACCGCCATCGG
>CAYFSB010000055.1:5777-8675 GCA_964345655.1 uncultured Oscillospiraceae bacterium | reverse complement strand
GGCCTTTTGTTAACTTGCGGGGCCCAACGCTAACATTTCAGAATGACGAAAACAAACAAATGTGTTCACTTTGCGGAGATTTTTTAAATACAGCGCGATAAAGCCCCGCGGATTTTACCGCAAATGGATATAAAAATCGGCCGTACACCCAGAAAATAAAGGGTATCCGGCCGATTTGCGTTTGCTTACGCCTGCTGCGGCGCTCTCGCTCTGCGCATGAGAGAGAAAAGCCCAAGGCATATGAGGTATGCGCCGCACACAATGGCAATACACCATAAAACCGATGCCCACCAGGACTGCTGATATACCAGGAGGAAGGGATAAGGCCCCTCAATGAGGCGGCATAGATTCAGGACAATTGTGACTGCGGCATACAGCGCGGTGGGTATAAGCGCGTACAGCGCCGCCCGGCGTCCGGGCAGCTGGTCGGGGTCAAAAAACAGACAGCTGAGTGCAGCCAGAACCGGGCAGAGAAAATGGCTGTAGAGCATGGAGCCTGTGAAGAGCATCCCCACATAGCCGGCCGCGCCCCCTTGCATGGGGGCCAGCACACAGACTACCACCAGAAACGTCAGCGCAAGGCAGCAGGAGGCTGTGTATTTGAGCATCAGCGCCCAGCGGGGTATGGCGTGCGCACCGGTCAGGGAGCGTATGAGAAAGACCGAGTATACCGCGCATACGGCCAGCGCCAGCAGGTTGCTGTCCTCAGTATAAAAATAAACATTCCCGTCCCAAAATTTCGCCAGCTGATAGAGGCCGCGATCAGCTCCATTATTACTATGGCCAGATTGAGTATCAGAGAATATATCAATTTGCGGTTTTTCAAAAGCGTATCCCCCTTCGGTAATCGGTGACTGGGCAATTTTGTCAATCATAAACTTCTGCCGTCAATTTGTAAAGCCGGCTGCATGTGAACTTTTTCCCGGCATCGCAATATACGTGACATCAGGCATACAAAACTATACACATGCCCCGGAAAGCACAAAGTCAGGTATACACTTGAACGCGAAAAGCAGGTGTGTATGTCAGTGTATACGTCAAAACATACAAAAAAACTCGGAGTCGGCCGTGATTTTAACCAGCAAGTGTATAAATAATCCGCAATTTTCCCGCGTTGAGAGGCGTTGACCAAAAATAAAAAAAGCTTATCTTCAGTGTATTGTATGTAGTGTATACTGCTATTGGGAGGGAACGCTATGAAAACCAACAAAGAGCAGATATACGACATTATCAGGGTACGGGCTGCGGCGGAGGTCAGCGCAGTATCTATTCAGTACGTCGCCGAGGCGCTGGGCATGAAACGCCCAAATGCCAGCAAGCTTTTAAATGAGCTGGAGAGCGAGGGCCGAATAGAGAAGCTGAACGGCAGGCCGGTCCTGTACTATGCCAAAAGTGAAAAGCCCAGAGAGTTTGAGTGCTTTGACAATCTGGCGGGGAAGGAGGCAGCCTGAAGCGGGCCGTGCGGCTGATACAGGCCGCGGTGCTGTATCCCGGCGGCAGTCTCGGTATACATATAACCGGAGCCAGAGGCACTGGCCGGAGTCTTATGGCCTATGTGGCCAGAGCCTTTGCCATTGAGAGCGGAATACTCACGGATGAAAAGCTGTGCCGCACGGTGGACTGCACCGCACTTGGGGACGATGCGGACGCAGTGGAGCGGGCGCTGTTCGGCGAGAGCGGCATGGCGCTGATAGTGGACGGAGCGGATATGCTCCATGCCCGGCTGAGAGGCAGGCTGTGCGAGGACAGTGAGAACCAGAGCAGGCCGCTGCTTGTGGTGACTACGGATATATCCAGCCCCGCGTCGGCGGAGTTTCACGGGCGCTTCCCCATAACCATAGAGCTGCCGCCGCTGGAGGAGAGGCCGCTGGAGGAGCGCTTTGAGTTGCTCCAGCGATTCCTGAACCTGGAGGCGGCCAGAGCGAAAAAGACATTGACCATAAACTCCGAGATAATGTGCTGCCTGCTGCTGTATGACTGCCAGTACAATGTGATGCAGCTGAAGGGCGACGTAAAGACGGCCTGCGCCGCCGCCTTTGTGCGCAGCTTTTCCACGGCGGGAGAGCGCATTGAGCTGTTTATGGGCGACTTTGAATATTATGTCCGCAAGGGCTTTTTGAATTACCGCCGCCGCCGTGGAGACGTGGAGCGGCTGGTCAAACCGGCAGTGAGCTATTCCTTCGGAGAATCCAATGTGGTGATGAGCCCCATGGACCGGGACAAGCTGCTGTATTCCGACAACATGTATGAGGATCTTGAGCGTAAGGCCCGCGAGCTGCGCCAGCGGGGACTTTCGGACAAGGATGTAATAAGTCTCATAGGCTCTGAGATGGAGGCAAATTTCAACACCTACAGAGCAGCGCTCTCCCGGCAGGCGGTTAATCGGGAGCAGATTGCAAAGCTGGTGGACAAGCGGGTCCTGGAGCTGACGGAGCCCTTCCTGGACGAGGCTTCCAGACGCTTTTCAAAGATATATCCGGCGTCGGTGTTTTACGGGCTCTGCCTGCATATAAACGCCGTAATAAAGCGGGAGCGCACCGACCGCTGCCTGCCGGCAGCACAGATAAACGCGGTTTTGGAGCACTACCGGGAGGAGTATCTGTATTCCCTGCAGCTGTCGGCAAAGCTTGAGGCGGAGTTTTCCGTCAAGGTGGCGCTGGATGAGACAGTGTTTATAACGATGTTCATCGCCATGGAGACTCAAAACGCGCTCACCTGCACAGGCCCATCAATACTGTTTGCCATGCAGGGCGGCGCGGTGGCGTCGGCGCTGGCGGCGGCGGTAGAGGATATGACAAGGCAGGGGAATGTGTTCGCCGCAGATATTCCTCTGGGCGGGAACGAGAAGCTGGCCTATCAGACATTAAAGGACAGTGTAGAGCGGGCCGATAAAGGCGC
>CAYFSB010000055.1:0-5767 GCA_964345655.1 uncultured Oscillospiraceae bacterium | reverse complement strand
GAGGAGCTGTCGCTGGACAGCGAGGTTGGGCTGTTTATCCACCTGGCCTGCTGCGTGAACAGGCTGGCGGGGCGGGAACCCATAAAGCCCAACCTGCATAAGGACGAGATACTTGGAAAATACGAAAAACAGTTCAAGGCGGTTGTCGCCCGGCTGCGCCCGCTGGAAAAGGCCTTCGGGATAATCTTCAGCGACGACGAGGCGGCAAATATTCTTACAATAATCAAAAAGATATAGGGAGGCACACATGGAGACAGACGAGAAGCTTGAGGACATCGCAATGCTGATAATTGCCAATTCCGGTGCGGGCAGGTCCATCTCCTTTGCGGCGCTGGAGGCGGCAAAGGCCGGCGATTTTACAAAGGCTGAGGCGCTTATGGCCGAGGCGGACGGGCAGTTTCACACGGCCCACGAGGCCCACAGAGAGCTGCTGAAAATGGATTCCAGAGGAGAGGTGGACAGAGTGTCTATTCTGCTTGCCCACGATCAGGATCATCTGATGGCGAGCACACTTGCGCAGGAGCTCAAACGAGAGATAATCCTCCTGCACAAAAAAATAAACTGAAGCTATATCAAAAGGAGGAGACTGCCGTATGAGAATTCTGCTGGTATGTGCCGGTGGTATGTCCACCAGCATACTGATGAAGAAACTGTCCAAGTACGTATCTGAAAAGGGCATTGAGTTGGAGGAAGTGATCGCGAGGGGCGTTGCGGACTATGAGGATGTCTACAGCCGCTTTGACGTAATACTGATGGGCCCGCAGGTTTCCTATCAGAAGGACAATGTCGTTGCCGCCACCGGCAAGCCTGTATGGCTGAGGACAGAACGCTGAAGCTGATAGACGCCCTGTGCGCGCCGGGTGTGTTTTTCAGCATACAGTTTGAAAAGGCAGTGGTGTTCGAGCGCCGGGCGGTGTGGAAATTTTTTACCGGAGGCCATGACATTATGAGAATTGACCCCGGCCGGATGAGGGAATTTCTGCGGCAGACGCAGAGCGTCCGTTCCGCCCGACAGGAGCTTTTAAGAAGCGGCAGAGGCGCGGTGGAAAAGCTGGTGGCTATCTGCCCCGGCCCGGAGCGGCGGGATATTGCCATTGCACAGGCGCGGGAGCTTGGCATGGAGGCTGTGGCCGCGTCTATGCAGGATGCGGAAATAACGGCGCCCGGCGTCAGCAAGGGTGCGGCGCTGCTGGAGCTTTGCGCCTGGCTGGGTGTGGAAAAAAGCGAGGCTGTGGCCATAGGCGACAGCGGTAATGACCTGCCGCTGAGGCAGGCTGTAGGTTGCTTCGTGGCCATGGGCAACGGAACGCCGGAGGTGAAAGCCGCGGCGGACATGGTCACTAAAAGCGTGACTGAGGATGGCGCCGCAGCGGCATTGGAGGAACTGTTATGGAAATCTTAAAAGGAAGCGGCGTCTCCGGCGGAATTGCCATCGGAGACGCATATATTTACCTGCCGGTCCATTTGGAGGCGGAGCAGGCGCTGTTTCCGGCAGGGGAGGAGCCTGTTCAGCTCCACCGCTGGGAGAAGGCCAAAGCCGACGCCCACTGTGAACTGGAGGCTATAGCGGCAGCCATGTTGGCCAGCGACCCGGAGCGGGCAAAGATCTTTTCCGCCCAGTGCGCAATACTGGACGATGAGGAGATAGACGACATGGTGCGTCAGGCCATAGCCCAGGAGCGGGCCGCGCCGGAATGGGCGGTACAGCGGAGCTTTTCGGAGTTTGCGGAGCTTCTGGCCAGATCCAAAAATCCGCTCATTGCACAGCGCGCCAGCGACCTGATGGATGTGTCAGGGAGGATAGTACATATTTTGCGGGGCATAAAGCGGTCAGACCTGTCCGCTCTGCCGGGCCCGGTGGTGATAGTGGCCCATGACCTGCTGCCCAGCGACACGGCCACACTGGACAGGAAAAACGTGCTGGGCATAGTGACGGAGACAGGCGTGGCCACATCCCACTCGGCCATTATCGCCAAGGGTTATCGGATACCGGCAGTGCTTGGGGTGCAGGGGGCGCTGGACAGAATAGAAGACGGCCAGACGCTTATCCTTGACGGCGACAGCGGGAAGGTGACAGTCGCGCCGGACGCTCAGGAGCAAGATGAATACGCGAAGAAGAAGCGCCTCAGCGACAGGGACAGAGACGAGACCGAGGGCTTTGTGGGCCGCCCGGGCAGCCTTGCTGACGGACAGCGGGTGCTCATTGGCATAAATATAGGTTACGAGAAGCACACAGAGGGTTTTGCCAGCAGCGATTTTGTGGGGCTTTTTCGCACAGAGTTTCTGTATATGAACAGCGACCATCTGCCCACGGAGGAGGAACAGTTTACAGCTTATAAAACCGTGCTTCAAAACATGGGCGGCAAGCCTGTCACAATGCGCACGCTGGATATCGGCGGGGACAAGACCCTGCCCTATATGGAACTGCCCAGGGAGGCAAATCCGTTTCTGGGCAAGCGCGCAGTGAGACTCTGCGTTGAGCGCACCGATATATTCCGCACCCAGCTCAGAGCGGCGCTGAGAGCATCGCCCTATGGGAAGATGCAGATCATGTTTCCCATGATAGGCTCCATAGACGACATCCGCCGTGCAAAGGAGTTTACAGCCTCCGTCATGGCGGAGCTGGAGACGCAGGGGATAGACTATGACCGGGAAATAAAGCTGGGCATAATGATAGAGATACCCTCCATCGCCATGATAGCGGAGCTGGCCGCCGGGGAGGTGGACTTCGCCTCCATCGGCACGAACGACCTGTGCCAGTACCTCTGCGCCGCAGACAGAATGGAGCCGGGAGTGCGGGAATATTACCAGAGCTATTCTCCGGCCTTTCTGCGCACACTCAGATATATCATCGGCGCATTTAACAGCGCCGGAAAAGAGATAAGCATGTGCGGTGAGCTTGCGGGAGACCCAAAGGCGGCGGCTCTGCTGGCGGGCATGGGCCTCAGAAAATTCAGCATGGCTCCATCCTCCATGGGCGGCGTAAAACGGGCCCTGTCCGCCGTGACGGAAAAACAGGCGGAGGAGCTGTGCAGCAGCGCGCTCAGCGCGGCCACACAGGATGAGGTGCTGAAGCTGCTGGAAAAAAACTGAGCTTATACAAAATAGCGGCATTCCTTTACAAAGCGCCGCCGACTATCTATAATAGAGGCATATTATGCTTTTTAGCACAGAGAGAAGGCGGCAGAATTGATAACCATAAAGGAGATAGCAAAGCTTGCCGGGGTGAGTCCGTCCACGGTCTCCCATGCCCTTAACGGCCGGGAGGGGAAAATGGCCCCTGAGACGCTTGAAAAGGTCAGGGCGGTTCTTAAGGAGCAGAACTACGTCTCCAATATGGGGGGAGTGCTGCTGCGAAACAGCGCCTCCAAAATAATCAGTGTGGCCATAACCTATGATGCCCTGGGCGAGCGCAGCCTTGGCCAGGACCCATTTTTCAGCGAGATGGTGAGCGCCCTTGAGCGGGCGATACGCCGCGCCGGGTATTATACAATGCTCTATGCCGGAAACAGCCCTGAGGAGTGCCTGCGTCAGTCCGATGCCTGGAATTCTGACGGGCAGATAATCATGTCCGCTTCCCCGGAATATGCTGTGCAGTTTGCGAAAAGCGGCAGACCCACGGTGTTTATCGACTCATAATTTCCCCCTGATGCGCCAAAATACTGCAATATTGCGCTGGAGGATGAGCGGGGCGGATATATGATGGGCCGATACCTTGTGTCCATGGGCCACCGCCGGGCCGCGTTCCTGTCGGATAACGATGACGGCCCAGGCGTGGACAGCGCACGCTTTGCCGGGTTTCAGCGGGCCTTTCGGGAGGCGGGGCTGAATATGGAGGCTGAGGACAGGCTTCGGTTGAGCAGATATGCCGCCCAGCGCCGGAAGTTCTATGAGGCAAAGGCCGGAGAGCTGGCAGAGAAATACACGGCGCTGTTTTTCGCCTCGGATTTTTATGCGGCGGAAGCGGTCAACCGGTTTTTTGAGCAGGGTATGAGCATACCGGAGGACATATCCATCTGCGGTTTTGACGACAATATTTTTGCCGTCCAGTGCCGCCCGGCGCTGACTACAGTGCATCAGGATGTACCTGCCAGAGCGGAGCTGGCCGTAAACAGACTGGCGGCCATTATCGCCGGTGAAAATACCGCAGGGGATCTCAGGCAAAGCGTCTCCATTGTGGAGCGCAGCAGCGTAAAATGTATATAAGTATCAAATAAACAACAGGGCAGCCATCGTAAAAACAGATGGCTGCCCTGATTTTCTGCGCGGTCGTTTCAGGCGTTCAGCAGGTCGTATATGTTTTGATACAGTATCTTATCCCTGTCACTGTCGGTGAGAAAGTCAAAGCCTCTTATCCGGGAGAGACATTTCTGCACTCTGCCCAGACCCTCGTCCCTGTATGCGTCCAGACCCAGATATTCGCCCTCTGAGCCCCATATTATTTTCCCGGCGCCCAGCACGGAGCTGAATCTCTTTGTCACCTGAGAAAGCAGGTCCATGTCAAAGGTATAGGACAGCACGTCAAGGAAGGTCAGATCCACAAACACGTTTTCGTTCATATGGGAGAGTACAAGGGTCTCTTCCGTCCAGGGATATCCGGCGTGCATGATGATTATCTTCAGCTTTGGAAAGTCTACGGCGATGTCGTCCACATAGACAGGATCGTTGTATATCATCGGCAGCACGGCCTTTACGGCGCAGTTTTCAACCACAATGAAGCCGCCGCCGAGTTCAGCCAGTTTGTTTGCGGCATAGGCCATATCCTCGTCGTTTGTGCCGATAACGGTCATATGCTGGTTGTGCGGATTATAGGTACTGGCTATAGCGCCGGCCTTGAGACCGAAGCCGTGGATAAGAGCGGTGTACATGTCCCCTGACAGTCTTGTGCGCTCAAGGCTTGCGATCTTGAGTATGTCGTTTTTGGTATCGGGGCATATCTCGCTGTCTCTCGGCGTGACTTCCATGTGGAGCTCCGAGGTGACGATCCCCTGGTTTGACGCGCCTATGACCCGCACCTTCTGAGGCCCGGTTTTGCCGCACTCTATCCTGAAGTCGCCGGGGAATATCTCCCTTTTCAGCCGCACGGTGTTGTATGCGTATTCCGGATAGGGCACTCTCTCAAAGGGCTTGAGGAGCCTGCCGCCGGTTGACACGACCTTGCCGTTGGCTATGACGGTATCGGCGCGAAAATCCACAAGGTCATTCACAAGAATTATATCCGCGATCTTTCCGGGCGCGACCGAGCCGTACAGGTCGTCCTTCCGGATGCACTCGGCGGTATTTATGGTGGCCATGCAGATGGCGTCAATGGGATGAATACCGTTTTTAATGCAGGTCCTGACACAATTGTCCAGATGCCCCTCCTCGCTTATGCGCAGTGGGGAGCAGACATCGGTGTTCAGGGTGATGTGGCGGGTGTCCACATTGGAGAAGGCCAGAGCTTTGGCAAGCTTTGGTATCTCGACACAGCCGGAGCCTACGCGCATGGAGACATACATCCCCATTCTCAGCTTGTACAGCAGCTCCTCAGGCCGGGTGCACTCATGGTCGTCTGTGCGCCGCACATAGGCCATCCACGCGTTTGACTGGGTCTCATCAAGCTCCGAGCCGTGGCCGCAGACCTCAAGGCGGCGCTTTTGAGCCTCGTCGATGAGCTTTGGCATTTTGGGGTCATTGGCTATCATCTTGCTGCCAAAGGTATCGTTAAGGCCGACGCACTCCTCCCAGTCCATCATCTCTATCATCTCTTCCTCAGTGGGGTGTCCCA
>CAYFSB010000054.1:0-8917 GCA_964345655.1 uncultured Oscillospiraceae bacterium | reverse complement strand
CTTTACCATGAACGCCATCGCTCTGCACCCGGACGGGCTGCTGGTAGACCCCTTCGGCGGCGCGGACGACATAAAAAGCCGGCTTATCCGCTGTGTAGGAACACCGGAGCGCCGCTTTGAAGAGGATGCGCTGCGCATGTTCAGGGCGCTGCGCTTTTCGGCCCGTCTCGGCTTTGATGTAGAGGCCGCCACACTCGCCGCCATGAAAGCCCAGGCGGCTCTGGCCTCGTCCCTGGCTCCGGAGCGGGTTCGGGATGAGACGGAGAAGATCCTGCTCTCAAGCGCCCCGGAGACCATGTTCACGCTAATTGACCTGGGGCTTATGGACAGATATCTGCTGCGTCGGCTGCCCGACGGGCAGCGGCTGAGCAGGCTGTCTCAGCTGCCCAAAAAGGCGCTGGAGCGCTGGGCCGGGCTTTGCGCCGTCCTTTTGCGCTATGACTGCGTCTCCTCGGCGGAGGACTTTCTTCTGAGTCTGCGGCTGGACAGCCGCACCATACGCTGCTGCCGGGACGCGGTGCTGATAATGCGCGGCTGCCTGCCCATCTCCGCCTTTGAGTGGAAGCGCTGCCTGCACCACTACGGAGTGGACACCGTGAGCTGCGCCGCTCTGTGCAGCGACGCCCTGCACGGCGGAAGCTCATTCCGGGCGCTGAAGGCTGTTTTAAAAAGCGGCGAATGCTTTTCAATGAAACATCTGGCCGTCACCGGAGACGATCTGCTGGCGCTGGGGCTGCGCGGCCGGGAGCTGGGCGAGATGCTGAATTTTCTGCTGGATTACGTAATGGAATACCCGGGCAACAACCGGCGGGAGCTGCTGCTCTCCCTTGCGCGGGCTACGGAGGAATAGACATGGATACATGGGATAAGCTTAAGGCCGAGTGCGCTCAATGCCGGGGCTGCGCCCTTTTTGAGGCGCGGACAAATCTTGTCTTCGGCACAGGCCGGGAGGACGCGGAGCTGATGTTTATAGGTGAAGGCCCCGGAGAACAGGAGGATATGCAGGGGGAGCCATTCGTAGGCCCCGCCGGGAAGCTGCTGGACACCATGCTAGAAATAATTGACTTGGACCGTTCAAAGGTCTATATTGCAAACATGGTAAAATGCCGCCCTCTCAAGAACCGCGATCCCCTGAACATAGAGCAGGACGCATGCCGGGACTGGCTGGAGCGGCAGATCGCTCTGGTAGACCCGAAAATAATCGTGTGTCTGGGGCGAGTAGCCGCGAAGAGCATGATAAAGGAGGATTTCAGGATAACCGCGGAGCACGGGCAATGGTTCCAGCGGGACGGGCGCCATATCATGGCCACATATCATCCCTCCGCGCTTTTGCGGGACCCCTCCAAAAGACCGGAGGCATTTATGGATCTGAGGGAACTCAGAAAGGAGATCAGGGCTGTATGTAACAGCACCTTTTAAGTTTTATGATTGAATTCAAGACCATCACCCTGTGCGACAAAAAATGGGTGGACGAGATAGTTATGGAAGAAAACAGTCCCAGCGCGGACTACAACTTTGGCAATATTTATATCTGGGACAAGCACTACCGCCAGCTTATCTGCCGCTATGAGGGCAGGATGCTCACGAAACTCCGCTATGACGGGAAGCCCACTTTTGTTTTCCCGGTGGGTTCCGGCCCCCTGCGCCCGGCAATAGAGGCGCTGCGGGAATTTGCCGACTACAGAGAATACCCTTTCTGCATACGCGGCGTCACGGAAAAACACCGGGCGCTGCTTGATGAGGAATATCCCGGCCGCTTTGAATATATTGAGGATGAGAGCTGCTCGGACTATATATATTTTGCCGAAAAGCTGGCCACCTACTCCGGCAAGGCGCTCCACGGCAAAAAGAACCACTGCAACCGCTTTGAGGCCGAAAATGACTGGGACTTTGTACCCCTGAGCCGGGAGCTGATACCCGGCTGTCTGGACATGCTGGATCTGTGGTCTGAGGACAACGCCCAGCGTCTTGACAAGAGCGTCAGCTTTGAGCATGACGCCATACTCCGTGCCTTTGCCGCCTTTGAACGTCTGGGTCTTGAGGGCGGCGTACTGCGCAGCGGCGGGAACATCGTGGGCTTCACTCTGGGCGAAATGGCAAGCCGGGACACCTTCGACGTGCATTTTGAGAAAGCGGAGATAGAGCTTAACGGCGCATACCCCATGGTCTGCCGGGAGCTTGCGAAGATGATGATCAAAAACCACCCGGAGCTTGTCTATATAAATCGGGAGGACGATATGGGGCTGGAACCCCTGCGTCAGTCCAAGCTGTCGTATAAGCCGGAATACCTGCTGAAAAAATATACCGCGAGGTGGATATATGACTGACTGCACAATAAGGGAATACAGCGCGGAGGACATCCCCGCTCTCAGCTCCCTGTGGAAGCGCAGCTTTGGAGACGGGGAGCGGCTGGTGGCGGAGTTTTTTAGGCTTCTGCCGGACATGGGCACAGCTCTCGCGGCAGTCTCTGGGGCAAATGAGGTTTTGGGCATGGCCAGTGTGATAACCGGTATGGAGCTCATCTCCAGCGCAAAAAAGCCGCCGGTCTGCGGCTATATCTATGCCGTGGCCGTAGACGAGAGCAGCCGCGGACAGGGTCTGGGCCGGGCGCTGACTGTGGCGGCGGCAAAAAAAGCCGCGGAGCGGGAGGCAGAGATAATCTGCACTCTGCCCGCCGAGGCATCCCTGTACGGCTGGTATGAGGAGCTTATCGGCGTAAAATGCGCCCTGCGCCGGAGCGTAAGGACCATTGACAGCGCGCCATTGGAGCTGAGTATGGAGTTGAGCTCCACGGAATACATGCTCTGGCGGGAAAACATGCTCAGAGGCCGGACTCACCTGCATCTGTCAAACCCCAGCCTTGAATTTCAGCGCATACTGTGCCGGGAAAACGGCGGAGGCTTTTACGCTGCGGGCAGCGGCATAGCGGCGGCCTACCGGGACGGAGATACCGGCGTCATCCGGGAGCTTATCTGCGCGGATGCGGCCCAGCGGGAGACCGTCGCAGCCTCCATTGGCGCGGCGCTGGGCACAGCCCGGGTGCTGCTGTATGAGCCTGACCCCGACGGCTTGCCCTATATAGCCGCCGACCCCGGCTCTATCCCTGAGGATTGCCTCTGGAATCTGTCGTTTGACTAAAATAATATCCATATTTAAAAAACTTTTTTCTATTTTACATTTCTGTAATATTATTTTGGTTTATTACGAAACATCTACCGGGTAATATAAGAATCGCAAGTAACAGTTTTTCATCTTTTTCATTTTTTCCTCAACCATATAAGGAAACGGAGCGGTGGGAGCCGCTCCGTTTTCTTGTATGCCTATATACTCCTTGCCCTGTCCGGTCGAAAGTGTTATAATATCTGCTCGTAAACATATAAAACAAGCCCGGTTCATATGAGATACTGAACCGTTTTTTTAAAGGAGCTCCGCCAATGAATTTTAAAGCCCTTATCGCCATAATACTCTGCAAGGCTCTGCGCTTTGTGTCAAGGCTGCTTCACCGGGGCGGCACAGCCATGCCCGGCCGCTTCGCGCTGCGGGTCTGCCCGGAGCTGTTGTCCATGCTGGCAAAAGATGTAAAAACCATCGCCGTCACCGGCACCAACGGCAAGACCACCAGCTCCCGCATGATCGAGGAGGCTTTTTCTTCCCGGCACATGAGCTATTTTGCCAACCGTTCGGGGGCAAACCTTATCAGCGGCATCACCACGGAATTTGTAATGAACTGCAGCCTGACCGGGAAAATGCGCCGGGACTACGCCGTCATTGAATGCGACGAGGCCGCGGCCAGAACCGTGTTCGGCCAGCTTCAGCCCAGGGTGATAGTGGTGACAAACCTGTTTCGGGATCAGCTTGACCGCTACGGCGAGGTGACGCACACTCTGGAAAATATACGCACCGCCATAAAAGGCGCGCCGGACGCGGTGCTCTGTCTCAATGCCGACTGCTCGCTCACCGCTTCGCTGGCCCAGGATGTGCCGAACAGAGTCGTATATTTCGGCATTGACGGCGGCGCGGCGCCCTCCCGGCCCAAGCCTGAGATATCCGACGCCACCCACTGCATCTACTGTAAAACCGAGTACGAGTACGACTATATAAGCTACGGCCATCTGGGCGGCTTTCGCTGCCCCAGCTGCGGCTATCGCCGCCACAAGGCGGACTACGCCGTGACGGACATTGTGGAGCAGCGCTCCTCAGGCAGCACCGTGGTCATGAGCATACGCGGTGAAAAACATGTGGTCACAATAAATCTGCCCGCCATGTATAACGTCTATAACGCCGTTGGCGCCGTAGCCGCTGTGGCGGAGTTGGGTCTTGGAGCCGACACCGCCATTGCGGCGCTCTCCAGCTTCAAGTGCGGCTTTGGCCGCATGGAGCAGTTTGAACTGGGCCGGGGCGGGGCCAAAATGATGCTGGTGAAGAATCCTGCCGGCTGCAGCCAGGTGATAGAGTTTTTGCAGGAGATAAAGGAAAAGATAATACTTGTGATATGTCTCAATGACCGCAGCGCTGACGGCACCGATATCTCATGGATATGGGACGCTGACTTTGAGGGGCTGGCGGCACTGGGCGGCAGGCTGGAAAAGGTCATCGTCTCAGGCGACAGAGCCGCCGATATGCGCGTGCGGATAAAGTACGCGGGTATACCCGACGGGCGTATTTTCGTCGAGAGGGACTATGAAAAGCTGGTGCGGCAGCTTGAGCGGCAGGAGCTGCCCGTGTTCATCATGCCCACCTATACCGCGATGCTGGAGCTGCGCCGGGTGGTGATAGAGCGCTGCGGCGGCGCGGAATTCTGGGAATAACAGAGGAGGGCGACATGGAACTTAAAATATGCCATATGTATCCGGATGTGCTGAATCTCTACGGGGACAGAGGCAACGTCATGTGCATGACCCGGCGGCTTGCCTGGCGCGGGATCAGCGCCTCCGTCACAAAGCTGCCCATAGGCGTCTCAGCCAGTCTTGCAGACTATGACCTTGTGTTCATAGGCGGCGGTCAGGATTTTGAGCAGCAGGTGCTGCTGGAGGATCTGCACCGGGGTAAGGACAGGGAGATAAGAGCCGCCGTGGAGGATGGGCTGACATTTCTCACCATATGCGGCGGTTATCAGATGCTGGGCAGCTATTATGAGACCTATGACGGCCGGCGCTGCGATTTTATAGGTGCCCTTGACATATACACGGTAGGCTCAAAAACGCGCATGATAGGCAACTATAAATTCAAGTGCGGCCCGGAGTCCGGCGGCAGCGTGGTGGTGGGCTTTGAAAATCACAGCGGCAAGACCCGTCTGGGCAGCGGTATGAAGCCGCTGGGCACGGTGCTCTCCGGCTTTGGCAACAACGGCGAGGACAGCAGCGAGGGCGTCCGTTGGAAAAACGTATTCGGCACCTACAGCCACGGCCCCCTTCTGCCCAAAAACCCGGAGTTTTGCGACCATGTGCTGCTCACCGCCCTTCAGCGCAAATATGGCACGGCGGAGCTTGCGCCGCTGGACGACGGGGCTGAACTGCTCGCCCACGACGAGATGTGCGCAAAGCTCTGAGCCAGTACCACTGAGGACGAATTTTTTCTGGAGGCATAGAGGATGAGAAAAATAGACCTGCATGTACACACCACCGCCTCCGACGGCACCTTTAGCCCGGCTGAGGCCGTGGCTCTGGCCGCCAGCACAGGACTTGCCGCCATAGCGGTGACTGACCACGACACCGTCCTTGGCTGTGCTGAGGCCGCCAGGGCCGGGGCAGAGCTGGGCGTACAGATCGTGCCGGGCATAGAGATAAGCACAAAATACGGCACAGCCGTACATATTCTGGGCTATTATATCCACACCGAATCGGATAGTCTCTCCGCCGTGCTCAACTGGGCGGTCCAGGACCGGGACATACGCAACCGGAAGATGGCGGAGCTGATGGCCGCCGACGGGCTCAGCGTGGATTATGACGATATGCAGCGGCGCTTCGGGGAGGTCATAGGCAGGCCCCACTTTGCGGAGCTGCTGGTGGAGCAGGGCGTGGCAAAGGACATTAAGGACGCCTTTGAGCACTATGTGGACAAAGGGCAGAAATATTACCTGCCCAGAACCATTCTGCCCATAGAGCGGGCAATCGAGATAATCCTGAGCGCCGGCGGCATAGCCGTGCTGGCCCATCCATTTCAGTACAGGCGGGACGACGCGGCCCTGCGTGAGCTGATAGAGCACTGCATGGACAACGGCCTCAGAGGTATGGAGTGCCGCTACTCCGGCTACAGCCCGGAGCAGAGCGCCTATCTGGAGGCTCTGGCTGAGGAATACGGCCTTATAAAAACCGGAGGAAGCGATTTTCACGGCAGCAACAAGGCGCATATCCGGCTGGGCAGCGGCACCGGCGGGCTGGAAGTGCCCTTTGAATATCTGGAAAAGCTCCGGCAGGCAGCCGGAATACCGGCATAAACACGCCCGGCGCTCCCTGGCTTTTTACAGTTTTTAGTCCTTTTATCCTCCTCAATGAAAAATTTTTCCCAGGCAAATGAAACATTTCCATAGAAAAAAACGTTTTATAATATGGGGACATTAGTTTTCATCTGATATCAGAGAGTTTACGGAGGCTGTGCCTGTGAAAGAAAAGACCACGGTGGCTGTGGGAGCTGTTTTTATACTGTCCGTTTTGCTGGCCTCATGGGCGCTGGTTTACGCCTCCACCGCCGGGAAAGAGGCTCAGTCCGGTGAAGCGGCTGTAGTTTTGTCCCATGACAAAACGGCGCTGCCGGAATTTGTGTATAATCCGGACTCCATTACCGCCAGTTCAGTAATTGCTGAAAAGACCTACAGCACCGGCCAGCAAGGCCAGGTCGACGCGCTGAGCATGACCCTTGAATCCTCAGCGGTGGTGCGGGGCAAAATCGGCGGGATATATTACACTTTTATTGACGGTCTGGCCTGGACTCAGGCGGACATCCGCGTCTCGGAGAGTCTCAGGGGTCAGCTTACGGGCGGGGACCTGATATCCGTCTATTTTCCCGGCGGCTATGTTTCCACCGCGGACTATGCCGCATATTACGGCGGCGACGGCAGCGACGCGGAGTTCTTCCGGTTTATTACCGACGGCGCCAAGCTGCCCGTGGACGGCGCCGACTGTCTGCTGTTTCTCACCCGGCCCGACAACGCCGCAAAGCTGCCATATAACGCCTACACCCTTTGCCGCGGCAAATACTCCGTCTTCTACTTCAGTTCCGACGGGCTCACTCTCTCAGGGGAGAACGGCCAGTACAGCAGCGACGAGATGCGGCGCATTGTGATACGCAGCTCCTGAATAGTCCAGCTCTCTCCAGCCGCCGGTCATCCCGGCGGCATTTTTATTTCATTTCTGTATCATTTCCTTGCACGTTGTGACAAATTTCATCTTCTTCTCTGAGTATACTGAGACTGAGGAGAGGTGGATATCATGAAGAGATTCCTCGCGCTGACGCTGCTGCTGGCGCTGGCGCTGAGCCTGACAACCTGTGCATATATGGAGGATGAGCCTGAACCCGACTATTTGGAGCTGATGATTCAGGCAGCGGCAAACGGAGATGTTGAGGCAGGCAGGCAGGCGGAGGCCCTGCGGGCTGAGTCTCTGGCCCGGACAGGCAGCCAGGAGACACCGGTGTCCTTCGACGAGCTGTATCTGCTGGCGAAATTTATCTATTATGAGGCCGGAAGCTGGCGTCTAAGTCCGGAACAGAGGCTCTGCGTAGGTGAGGTGGTGCTCAACCGCGTGGCCTCGCCTGAATATCCCGGCACTATCGCAGACGTGATATACCAGCCGGGTCAATATGAGGGTGTGACAGCCGAGGAGTTTGAGAACAACATCGTGCCCTCCAGAGACTGCGTCAAAGTCGCCATGCGGCTGCTGTTGGGCGAGCGGATGCTTGAGCCCTGTGTCGTATATCAGGGCGGCAGCCCGGAAGGAGTGATCTATGCCATCTTTTGCGACCAGCTTTACGGCTATACATATTTCTGCGAAAGCCCCAACCTGTGGATGTACAGAGGTTCTGTGTCCGTTTGCGCATCAGAAGACGGCACAGACAGCACAGCGGATACGGCATATCAAAAATGAAACTGACCTTCCGCCGGGATATATTTTAACATAAAAAAAGCATGTCATTCTGCGGTGCTTCAGCCGGGGATGACATTCTTTTATTCTTTTGCAAAGTGTGCTTGACATTATATGCAAAGTATGCTATTCTTTTTTTGCAAAGTTAACTTAGCAATCAAAGGGAGGTGCTTTTATGAACACAAGGATCAGGGAGCTGCGGAAAGCGCACAGGCTGTCGCAGGAGGAGCTGGCGGACGCGGTGGGTACCACGCGGCAGACCATAACCTCCATTGAGGTGGGCAAATACACGGCCTCCCTGCCGCTGGCCTATAAGATAGCCCATTTTTTCGGGCTGCCTATAGAGGATGTTTTTGATTTTTCGGATGTGGAGTAAAGGAGAGATTGAAATGGAAGATTACAGGAAAAAACTCAAGCTTCAAAACTGGCTATATGCGGTGGGCGCTCTGCTGCTCATAGCGGTACAGATACTCAGCTACGGCGGCTTTATCAGTCCTGTGGACGGTGGAGCCCGTTTCGGCTCATTCTGGAATGGATTTATGGCAGGGGCAGCTTTCGGTGTTGCGGCGTTTTTTATTTTTGGGATGATCATCAATCTGCGCGCTTTAAGGAATGACCAGGCGCTGAGAAAGCTATACCTGAAGGGAAATGACGAGCGCAGCGCTGCCATACATCAGATGGGGAAAAGCACCGGCGCCACTATATTTATTCTGGGCATGCTGCCCGTCATAATAATCTCAGGATATTTCAGCCTGACGGTTTTCTTCACATGTCTGGCCTGTGAGCTGGCGCTCTGCCTTATCATCGCCGCTGCAAAGCTGTATTACTGCAAAAAGCTG
>CAYFSB010000053.1:3945-8944 GCA_964345655.1 uncultured Oscillospiraceae bacterium | reverse complement strand
ACCTCCACCTTGGCAAGGTGGCGCTCTACCGGATGAGCTATGCCCGCATCGGCAAGGGTTATTTTACCATAAATTGCCGACTTGTCAAGAGGAAATTTACTGTATTCCAGCCTCAGCATAGCTAAGCTCTCCCGTACAGCGTGGATAAGAGGACACATCCCACCTGTGGCTTACCCACATTTTCTCATCATTGAGCAGAAAGCCGTCCTCGATCTCGCCCTCAATACACGCGCCTACATCCACGTGATAATAGAAACCGTCTATCTCAATTATATTCCAGCAGTAATCCTGCCAGTCCCGCTGGCCGTATACTATCTGGCAGTTTACTCCCAGCTGCCTGCACAGCTCAAGATATGCAAAAGCTATGCCCTCGCTGTTGGCCAGCCTTCTTATAAGGGCGGAATAGATATTGTTATACTGCGTATCGTTTGTGTAGCTGCAGTGTTCTGCCAGATACCGGCAGGCCTCCAGCGCCTTATCCGTCAGGTCCATGTTCGTCGTATCAAGCTCTTTAAAAGGCTTAATATCCTCTATCTCCTGCCTTTTCAGCTTGAGCTCCGCAGACGACATGCCGTAATTCAGGTTTATCTCGTACAGCCGCTGCATACCGGTGCCGCTGTACATGTTCACGCTTATCTGCGGCAGGCTGGGAGCGCTGGCGGGATATTTTTTATATACCTGGGCGGCATACAGCTCAATATTCTCAGCGCTGTACGAACTGCGGGATATAAGCACCGCCTGTTTTGTCACTCCGTTTTCAAAAGCTGTCCTGATCACATCCTCAAGGCCGGTAGAATACTGCATCTTTACAATATCCGCCACACTTTGCACGGCAGTGCTGTAGCTTATAAAGATGTTTGACTCGTAGTATGTGACTATCTTGGTCAACTCATAGGCAATATTTTCCACACAGTATGCGCACAGCGCGTCTCTTGTGCGCACCTGCCAGCAGGCGCTGGCCATGTCCTCTGTAGTGTCCCCTTCATAGGCCGGGTCAAAGACAATGGTGTTTTCCGTCTCCCCCGCCGTCACCAGATCAACTATCGCCTGCTTAAGCTCGCTGAAATTTTTTACGGTTATTCTATCCCCGTCCTCATTATCATCCTGGACAGCCGGCACATAATTGCTCACAGAGACATACTCCTTGTCAAAAATGCCGGCACAACCGCCCAGTGACAAGGACATGGCAAATATAAGTATTATCGCTGTAAGCTTTCTGTTCATCCTACTTTACCTCTGAGATGTTTTCAAAGCCATTTCCAAACACATTCTTTGCATCTGTCACCACGAAGAACGCGCTCTCATCCACATTTTTCACAAGTCTACGCAGCTCCGCAATCTGTGTGCGCTTTATCACGCACATGATGACGTGCTTTTTATGATGGGAGTATGCGCCCTCACCTTCAAGGATCGTCACTCCCCGCCTCATATGGCCCGAAATAATATCCCTGATAAGCTCCTCGCTGTTTTCGCTTATTATATAGCAGATGGATGAGTTGTCAATGCCGTATAGCGCAAGGTCAATGACCTTGCTGACAACAAACATAGCAATGACCGAGTACATGGCGCTCTCATATTTGCTGAGTATGACAGCATAGGCCGTAATGATCACGGCATCCAAAATGAGGATTATCGTCCCAAAATTCAGGTGCGGGAACTTGCGGCGGAGCATTTTTGCGACAATATCTACGCCGCCTGTTGTAGCGCCCACATAATATATGGCGCCAAGACCAATGCCTTTTATCACGCCGCCGATAATGCTGGCCAGCATCGGGTCCGATGTGAGCGACACGCCAAGCACGGCAAACAGATCCACAAATGCCGAGGAAACAGCCATGCCCGCGAGTGAGCCTATCAGGAAATCCATGCCAAAATACCGCCATGCCACAATAAACAGCGGAATATTGAATATTATTGTCAAGACACCTACAGGCAGCTGCGTGAAATGGTTTATGATCATCGCCACACCAACAATGCCGCCGGAAACGATTGAGTTGGGATACATGAAGAACTGGAAGCCCACCGCATATATAGCCGAGCCGGCCACAATCACAAGATATTTGATAAACCGCTTCCAAAAAAGTCCAAGCTTCGGCTTATTCAATTTACTTTCCATTTTAATCCTCAATCAGTGACATCTGTTGCTCTTCCCTGTCTTCAGCCTTCAAAAGCGCGCCTGCTCCGGGAATCGAGCGCACTCTGTACCGGCTGACATTTTTTATCTGTGTGCCCTCAAGCGGTGCCGCCCATACCAGGCTGCGCTTTGCCTTGAGACTCATCACTGCCACGCCCTGAGTCGTCCTGCTGGACTTGGGCTGGAGCAGCGTGGTGTTGAATATAAGGGTCCTTTCATCGCTGGAGCGGCAGACTACATCCATATCCTGGTCCAGAACTAGCACCGCCTTCAGAGGGCTCTTGTCGGAATAAGCGTTTACAAGCTTTTTCCGGTTTGTCTTTGTCTCATAGGCCGCCATTTCAATTCTGGCCGCCTTGCCGTTTTCAAATATCAGCAGCAGGTTCTGGCTGTAATCCCCCGGATCAAGCATGGCAATGACGCTCTCTCCTTCGTCCATCTGCAGTTTTGTCGGCAGATACATGCCCAGAGCCGAGGCCTTCATATCCTCAAAGTCATAGACATGCGCCTTGTACATATGCTGTTTGTCGGTGAGGAAAAGGATCTCTCTCTTATTTGATGATTCAAAACTCTCTTTGAGATCGTCCCCCTCTTTATACTTCTGCTCCCCGCTCATTCTCAGAGACTGGGGTGTTATCTTTTTGAAATATCCCTCTTTGGATATGAACAGAGTGACCGGGTAATCCTCAATATGCTCTGTCTCGTCAAACTGCTCTATCTCATCGGCATAGACTATTCCAGTATGCCGGGGTACGGTATATTTTTTGTTTATCTGCTTAAGCTCGTCGATTATTATGCCTTTGATCCGGCGGCGGTTATTCAGTATCTCCTCCAGCTCACGGATATCCCGCTCCAGTTCCTCTGTCTCGGCTGTGCGCCTGAGGATATACTCGCGGTTTATATTGCGCAGCTTTATTTCCGCCACATACTCCGCCTGTATCTGGTCAATTCCGAAGCCCACCATCAGGTTAGGCACCACCTCGGCCTCCAGCTCAGTATTGCGGATTATCTCAATAGCCCTGTCTATGTCCAGCAGTATCTGTTCAAGACCCTTGAGCAGATGAAGCTTTTCCTTCTTTCGCGCGGCTTCAAAAAAGACTCTGCGCCGCACGCAGTCCATGCGCCAGGCCGTCCACTCGTCCAGGATCTCTCTGACTCCCATCACTTTGGGATTACCGGCTACAAGGATATTGAAGTTGCAGGGGAACGAGTCCTGCAGGGTAGTCATTTTAAAGAGCTTCTGCATGAGCTTGTCCGGGTCGGTGTTCTTCTTCAGGTCTATGGCCAGTCTAAGTCCGCCCAGATCCGTCTCATCGCGCATATCGTTTATCTCGCGCACCTTGCCGGACTTTATAAGCTCTGCCACCTTGTCTATTACCGCCTCTGTTGTGGTGGTATAGGGCAGCTCATATATCTCTATTATGTTCTCCTTTGGCAGGAATCTCCATCTGGAGCGAAGCTTAAAGCCGCCGCGGCCGGTATTATAGATATTCTCCATCTCGGCCCGGTCAAAAATGATCTCTCCGCCGGTAGGAAAATCCGGAGCGGGCAGCGTGGAAAATATGTCAAAATCACTGTCCCGCAGATAATTAATGGTGGTCTCGCAGACCTCGTTTAAATTAAAGCCGCAGATCTGGCTGGCCATGCCCACGGCTATGCCGGAGTTTGCTGAGGTCAGCACGTTTGGAAAGGCCGTGGGCAGCAGGGAAGGCTCCTTCATGCTGCCGTCATAGTTGTCCACAAAATCCACGGTGTCCCGGTCTATATCCCGGAATACGTCTGCGCATATCGCAGAGAGCTTTGCCTCGGTATATCGTGAGGCGGCATAGGACATGTCTCTGGAATAGACCTTGCCAAAGTTACCCTTAGAGTCCACAAACGGGGTCAGCAGCGCCTCATATCCCGCGGAGAGCCGCACCATTGTCTCATATATGGCCGCATCGCCATGGGGATTGAGCTTCATGGTCTGCCCAACAATGTTGGCGCTCTTTGTGCGTGCTCCTGTAAGCAGCCCCATCTTGAACATGGTGTACAAAAGCTTTCTGTGAGAAGGCTTGAAGCCGTCTATCTCCGGAATTGCACGTGAGACAATGACACTCATGGCATACGGCATATAGTTTGTCTCCAGTGTCTCAGTTATGGGCTGCTCCAGCACCTGGGCATGGAGACCCACCACATCCGGATTATCATATTTCTTTTTTTCCTGTACTTTTTTCTTAGCCATACTTCTCGCTCTTATTTCTTAACTTTTTTACCTGTGGTCAGGCTTCTGCGGCAGCGGGGGCAGTTTGTGACGGCAAGAATACCCATCATAATATGCTTTCCGCAGTAGGGACAGCGGCAGTATTTATACATGACCACTATCGTGGCTATCATAAGCCCTATGGTGGCTATAACAAGTATCATCTGCAGGTATGAGCCTTGGCTGGCAAACACCAGACTTGCCACGCACAGTATAAGCGCAAAGATAATGAGATATTTTGATATCTTCTTTCCGTACTCAAAGGTTCTGTCGTATTTTGCTTTCATCGTTTATCTCTCCGTTCAGGAAATATCGGCCATGTCCAGATATTTATATCCAAATTCTGCTATATGGTTCTTTCGTCCGTCCAGATTGTCGCCCAGCAGCAGATCAAACATCTGCGCCATACGCTCCGCGTCCTCAGGCATCACCTTTATAAGCCGCCGGCTATCGGGGTTCATAGTGGTCATCCACATCATATCAGGGTCGTTTTCACCAAGGCCCTTGCTGCGGCTGATGCTGGCCTTGGCGCCCTTGAGATTCTCAACTATCTCCGTTTTCTCCCTGTCGGAATAGGCAAAATATGTCTTGCCTTTGCTCTCGATCTCATACAGAGGAGACTC
>CAYFSB010000053.1:0-3935 GCA_964345655.1 uncultured Oscillospiraceae bacterium | reverse complement strand
AAGCGTCGGCACAAGCCGGTACAGCATAGTGAGAATAAGGGTACGTATCTGGAAACCATCCACATCCGCATCAGTGCAGATGATTATCTTGTTCCAGCGCAGATTTTGCAGGTTGAAATTTGACAGGTCCTTGGTGTGCTTGTCTTTGACCTCCACACCGCAGCCCAGGACCTTCAGCAGATCTGTAATTACGTCGCTCTTGAAGATACGCACATAATCCGCCTTCAGGCAGTTCAGTATCTTGCCGCGCACCGGCATTATTCCCTGAAACTCCGAATCTCTTGACAGTTTGCAGGCGCCCAGTGCGGAGTCGCCCTCAACTATATATATCTCCCGCCGCTCCGGGTCCCGGCTTCGGCAGTCCACAAACTTCTGCACCCGGTTTGCAATGTCGATACTTCCGGAGAGCTTTGTCTTCATCCCCTGCCGGGCGCGCTCGGCGGTCTCACGGCTGCGCTTATTTATAAGCACCTGATCGGCAATTCTGTCTGCCTCCGGCTTATTCTCTATAAAATAAACCTCAAGCTGGGCCTTGAAAAAATCCGTCATGGCAGACTGAATAAACTTATTGTTTATGGCCTTTTTGGTCTGGTTTTCATAGGAGGTCTGGGTTGAAAAGCAGTTTGTCACCAGCACAAGGCAGTCCTGAATATCCTGGAACTTTACGCTGCTCTCGTTCTTCTGGTATTTTCCTATTTTCTTGATGTAACCGTCAATAGCCGAGGTGAAAGACCGGTTTACCGCCCGTTCGGGAGAACCGCCGTTTTCCAGCCAGGATGAGTTGTGGTAATATTCAAGGGCAGTGGACTTATTGGAAAAGCAAAAGGCCGCCGTTATCTTCACCTTGTATTCCGGCTTGTCCTCCCTGTCCCGCCCTCGGCGGTCTGTTGAGATAAACACCGGGGCAGTGAGGGGGTTTTCCCCGGCAAGCTCCGTCACATAGTCCATTATGCCATTCTCATACAGAAAGTCCCGCGTCTCAAATTTGCCGTTTTTTTGTATCCTCAGGCGGAATGTGACTCCGGCGTTTACCACAGCCTGCCTGTGCAGCACGTCGTCAAAGTATTCCTCCGGAATATTTATGTCCGTGAACACATCCAGATCCGGTTTCCAGCGGATAGTGGTACCTGTCTTCTTCCGGTCTGTCGGTTCTATAGTCAGCTCTTTGCCCTTCTTGCCGCATACACGGCCTTTTTTGAAATGCAGGCTATATTTGTTCCCGTCACGCCAGACGGTCACATCCATATATTCCGAGGCATACTGGGTGGCGCAGGAGCCAAGACCGTTCAGACCAAGCGAGTACTCATAGTCTCCCCCGTCCGCATTCTTGTATTTTCCCCCGGCATACAGCTCGCAGAATACCAGCTCCCAGTTAAAACGCTTTTCATTTGGGTTCCAGTCCATTGGGCAGCCGCGGCCAAAGTCCTCCACCTCTATGGATTTATCCTCATAATAAGTGAGCGTTATGATATCCCCGTGTCCCTCACGGGTCTCGTCTATGGAGTTGGACAGTATCTCAAAAACGGCATGCTCACAGCCGTCAAGCCCATCCGACCCGAAGATGACCGCCGGCCTTTTTCTGACCCGGTCTTCCCCCTCCAGCAGAACTATACTGTCGTTTCCATACTGTGCGGTGCTTTTGCTCATAAATGGAATTACCCTTTCAAATACAACATCTTGTGCGGTTTTTGCCGCCAACAATACCCTATTTTAACTTATTTAGTATAACACATTTATGGGATAATTCAAGCAAAAAGCGGGCTGCAAATGCAGCCCGCTTCGCAAAAGATATTTTCCCGGCACGGGAAAACTCTCTCTCCGCTTGACAAGTTCCGGTTTTGGTTTAAGTCATATATTATAGAATACATGCTTTTTCCCCATACAGCGCTCTATATATCTATCGCTGCCCGAAGATTTTGTCCGCTGATAGTATATGCCGTGATGCTCCCATTAACCCGGTATTTTTTTCCGACGATTATTTTTTTAAGCTCCTGGCAAAAATACTGGCATATAATTATTTATGGAGGTATTCCAATGAACAAACAGCGCGCAGAGCAAAAAAGAAGGGCCGACGAGCTGTTGCAGAACCGCTCCCGGCTGAACTGTATCTCCTCTGCCCTAACTCAGGCATATTGTACCTTTAATTCTGTGTCAGATCCTGTTATAATGGATTCGTGCATATTTGAGATCAACGCTCTCAGCGCCCGCAGAGACAGCATTTTGCGGGATATGCGCCGCAGCGAACAGTCATCACCCTCCAATACTACGGTGCTGTGACCCCAGGCTTAACACTCATCGGCGGGACAGCAGCGAAAAATCGAAAGGAAAAACTATGGAAACAATTTCAAGCCTTCTCATCATTGCCGCAATCGTCCTCTTTTGCATACTGCTGCTGAAAATTCTGTCCGCACCCATTCGTCTGGCTTTTAAACTGCTTATAAATGCCGGGTTTGGTTTTATTATTCTTTTTATTGTAAATTTCTTTGGAGATTTTGTGGGCATATCCCTCGGCATGAATTTTATTAACGCCATTATCATAGGGCTGCTTGGCGTACCTGGTGTCGTGCTGCTTATTATAATCAATCTGTTCTTTTGAAATACATATACTATAAAGCTGCGTAAACGCAAAAAACTGTCATTCTGAGCGCGGGCAAAGGATCTGCACGGAAAATATCCGGCATATAAGGACCCTTCGGCCTGACGGCTTCAGAATGGCAATTTTTTGCGTTATTTTTTATCTTTATAGCTCCTCAATATTCATCACATCGTCCAGCGCCGCTATGCCTCTGACCAATTCTTCATCCAGCTTCTTCCTGCTGGACTGAACCGTAAGCACGGCGCAATACTTATGTGCGTCGTTCTCTCCAGAAATTCTTGTTATCTCAAGTCCGTTCATCTTCACATGCAGTTCCTTCAGAACGCGTACAATCGCCTCAATACATGTGGAATGTCCGTATTCTATATACAGGTTAACATCGTTTTCTCTTCTTGCAAATCTGTATTCGATTTTTATGAGCAGCAGCTCCGCAACCATTACCATGGCTGTTGCAAACAGGGCGCACTCCACATAGCCCGCGCCGCAGACAAGCCCTATTATTGCCGCTGTCCAAAGCCCAGCCGCAGTTGTCAGTCCCTTTACGCGCTGGCGCCTTGTAACGATTATTGTACCCGCGCCGATAAAGCCTATGCCAGCCACGACCTGCGCCGCAAGACGGGATATATCTGTGTACATGTGCATCACCTGGTACAGATAGAGGTTCGTAAGAATGGCTATCGCGGCGCCAAGGCAAATAAGGATATGAGTTCTAAAGCCCGCAGGGCGGCGTTTAAACTCCCGCTCAATACCGATGATACCTCCGCACAAAACCGCCATAATCATGCGCACGGCTACAGCCGGCAGCGTCATTTCACGCACAAAATCAAAGCATGAAAGCATCACTACACCCCCTCAGACTTCTTCAATGGCAATAATACCATCGAGAGTTGACAGCATTGCCAGTATTTCTGTATGCTGTTGTTTTTTAGGCAGACGAAGGCTGAAAAGCCCGTTCACCTGCGAAATGGCGCTGTGCTGCTCCTTGTCTATTTCCACATCGTACAGACTCAGTCCCTCTGCTTTCATCCGGTTTACCACATTGCCCAGATTTTCTATGCTGTCCATCTCAATATATATATTCATATTTTTTGCCTTGGCTATGACGGCATTTTCAATAAGCGGCAGCAGCTTCATGCACAGAAGAATAAGCAAAAAGCCTATTATCATGCCCTCATAAAACCCCGCCCCGATAGCAAGGCCCATGCAGGCGGAGGCCCAGAGGCCCGATGCAGTCGTAAGGCCTTTGACCTCGTTCCTGGCAGTGACAAGAATAGTCCCGGTGCCGATAAAGCCTATACCGCTTATGACCTGCGCGCCTATACGCACAAGGTCTGTGCGG
>CAYFSB010000052.1:5568-8964 GCA_964345655.1 uncultured Oscillospiraceae bacterium | reverse complement strand
GCTCCATGCAGCTCATTATAAGATCCACCTTGCATGAGACCAGATCAATGGCGTCCGCCACATAGTCGTAGTCCGCGAAAAACCGCTCCCGGCTGTCCGCGTCGTAATGGCCTGCTATCACATTGATCTCAATGTCGGGATTGATATCCCGCGCCTTCTCTGCCATTACCTGCGCCTTGGGCATGCCAAGGGTGGAATACAGGGCGCAGAGCTGGCGGTTTATGTTGCTCTCACCTACGGTGTCCCTGTCGATGAGCGTGAGTCTGCCCACACCGGAGCGAGCCAGCGCCTCGGCGCACCAGGAGCCTACGCCGCCCAGACCGAAGACGGCCACGTGGCTGCCCTTCAGCCGCTCCATGGCGCTCTGCCCCAGCAGCATCCGCGCCCTGAGAGTTCTCTCTTCCATTGATACCTCCGATTGATTAAAAAGCCGCTCCACACAGGAGCGGCTTTTTGTTATTGATCAAATCAGCCCACCAGACGGTACCAGAAGCTGGTATCGGACTCGTAGCCCGCTGTCAGGTCGCTGAGCCACTGCTCCATATCGGCTGAGAGCAGGGCGTTTTTGGCGATATAGTTGCTGTAGAGCTCACCCTCGCCTACATAGTACATGATATGATAGCCTGCATAGCCTGAGCTCTCGCCGTAGACAATGGCGGTGTCGCCGTGCTTGTGGCCGGCAAAGCAGAACTCATCAAACTCCTCCACCATCTGGCCCTTGGGAACGCTGTCATAAAGGCCGCCGTTGGTATTGGAGCCGGAATCCTCAGAGTATTCCTCGGCCAGAGCCGCAAAGCTGTCCTCGGTCTTTTCGCCGGCTTTCCACTGGCTGTATATCTCCTCGGCCTTGGTCTTGGCTGCCGCCTTGGCCTCGTCGGTATAGCTGCCGTCATCAGAGGCCTCGGCCTTGATGAGGATGTGGCGCACCTGGGCCATCTTATAGTGGTTGTCGCTGCGGCTGAGGAATACTACCACATAGTAACCGTCGGAGCTGGTGTTTTCCACTACGGTGGCATCGCCCGCGCTGCGGGTGGCCATCATCCATTCCTTGTAGGCGCCCAGACTGCTGCCGGAGGTGTTGGCCCCGGAGGTGAGCTGCCCGTCTGCCACCTGAGAGGCAATGGCGGCGCTGAAGTTCTCCTCCGCGTCCTCGCTTGTCCCGGCCTGGTAGGCCGCAAGTATGGCGTCGGCTGTGGCCTTGGCCGCGGCGAGGGTCTCATCAGTGGCGGCTGAGGAGCTGGTGCCGTCCTCGGCGGTGGTCTCCACCGTCTCGGCGGCTACATAATAGTAGTCATAATCAAAAATGTCGCTCTCGCCGTTGAGACTCTCATAGTAATCCTCAAGCTCGGCGTCGGTATACTCGGTGCTGTCGGACACCTGATTATAGACCTTGCTGGCCAGTGCGGAATCCAGACCGGCCTGACGGACCACGGCACTGTCCACACCGTTGCCATAGTTCGCGGCAAAGAAGCCGTCGGCATCGGCATAGCCCTGGGTCTTGGCATAATCGTCCAGCCCGTCAAAGCTGGAGTCAACCTGGGCGATCTCCTCGTCGGTGAGGGTGATGCCGTTTTCAGCGGCATAGTCGCACAGGGCCTTGTTCTGGATCATATTCTGCGTGGCGGCCTGAAGGAAATAATCCGCCCATGTGCCGCTCTCCAGCATGGGGCAGGTCTGAGAGCTCAGCCCGGAAATACCAGCGCTGGTATCCAGACCGAACAGCGAGGCATAGCTGCCATACTGATTTGCCCAGGTATAATACTGGTTGGAATAATAGTAGTTGACCTCCGCGGGGGAGTAGCACTCATCACCCACAGTGAGCGCGGTGGTGCCTGTGTAGAGAAATGTGGAGTTGAGAAGGAAAATGGCGGCGATAAGCAGTATGACGCCTATTGTGCCCAGAGACCATTTGAGCTTGCTCTTGGCCTTCTTTTTTTCCTCTGCCTGTGCAGCAAGAGTTTTCTTGTCGGTGCCGGCTTCACGAGCCGCCTGGCGGAGCTTCTTTTCAGTTGATGCGCTCATTATATGTCATCCTTTATCATGGTTTACATTTCTGCTGCTATATGCCAGCAGACTAAATTATTATAACTCAATTTATACGGCTATTCAAGATAAATTAACGCAGTTCTTAAAATGTTAATAGCTTTTGCCCCCCTGTTTTTGTTGTTTTGACAGGGCACTTGTGGTATCATCTTCACTATATTTAAAAAGGACACGGGTGAATGAAAGAAAAAAGACAACCAAAACATACCGCCGCCGCCGCGGTCGCGGCGCTGCTGCTGGCTGCCGTGTGCATAATCACCGACAGCAAATATAATATACAGGTCACAAGGTATGAGCTCAGCTCCGCAAAGCTGCCGCCTCAGATGGACGGGTTTCGTATTGTTCAGCTGTCTGACCTGCATGGGTCGGAGTTCGGCCGGGATAATGAGCGGCTGATACAGATGGTCACGCTCCAGAAGCCGGACATCATCACCCTGACAGGGGACTTCACGGAAAACACGGGGGAGCTGCAGGCGGTGGAGTCGCTGCTCAGTGGCATTTCGGGCCTTGCGCCCATATACTATGTCAGCGGCAACCATGAGTGGGCGGGACATGTTATCCAGCAGGTGCGGGAGCTTATGGAGAAATATAATGTGCGCTGCCTTGAAAACGAATATGAGCCGGTGGAAAAAAACGGAGCGCGCCTTATTATTGCCGGCGTAGACGATCCAAACGGTCTGGCGGATATGATAAAACCCATGGCGCTGGCTGAGCAGCTCCGGGAGGAATACCCGGAGGATTTTGTGCTCTGGCTGGGTCACAGAAACTTCTGGGTGGAGAGATATCCTGAGCTGCCCGTGGACCTGATACTCAGTGGCCACGCCCATGGCGGGATAGTGCGTCTGCCCTTTGTGGGCGGACTGCTGAATACCAACCACAGCTTCGGCGCGGAATATGAGGCGGGGCTGTATTATTCCGGCAGCTACTGCATGGAGGTGTCCAGAGGCCTGGGCAATTCCATATCCGTGCCGCGGATATTCAACCGCCCGGAGCTTGTGACGATTACTCTGAAAAGCGGACAATAAAAGCGTGAAAAGAACAGTCATATTTTTTTCTCCCGGCGCATATACTGAAGGTATGCTGAACTTCAGGAGGTAGATTTATGGAAAAAGATATTGACGATATGATCTATGGCGACCATGACCCCGGCCCCAGCGCCAGGTGAATGACGGTGGGTGCTGCAAAGTATGGCAGCACCCACTGAGCGTTTATGACGTTTTTCGGCAGACAAGATCCGCTATTGGGGAGAAATCGGGGAGCCCTTTTGCCGCGTGTAGGGCGGCGCCTTTTTCCCGGCTATAAGGCCGATCAGCTGGCCGGAGAGAATGACGGTGAGCAGGGAATACAGTATGC
>CAYFSB010000052.1:1199-5558 GCA_964345655.1 uncultured Oscillospiraceae bacterium | reverse complement strand
GGAATATAGCTCAAAGACAACAGCAGCACCACAAGGTCGCTGGCGAGATATATCCACTGGAGCTTCAGTCCGGTGAGCCTGGAAAGGCCCATGGCCAGCGCGTCGTCTCCGCCGGGCGCGCCCCCGGCGCGAACACTGAGCCCCACTCCCAGCCCCACAAAAACCGCGCCAAGGACAGCGGCCGCCAGCGGATAGGCGCCTATTCCGGGCCAGAGAGGGGAGAACTGCTCGAATATCCAGTAGAAAAAGGAAAAGCCTCCGCCGGCTGCGGCGGAGAGCAGAATAAAGCCGTGGCCCAGTACGCGCCAGCCAAAGAGATAGCAGGCGGCGTTGAGTATCAGTCCGGACAGAGCCGGGGAGATACCCAGCCAGTGGTGCAGCAGCAGAGTCAGACCCAGAACACCTCCCTCGGTGACGCCTGAGAGAGAATGAATGTTATACAGCCCGAAGGCAAGTATGGCGCTGCCCAGCAGGGCAAGGGCAATCGACTTTAGCTTCGCGGGGGAGTTCAAAATAACAAAACCTTTCCATAATGTGATCAGGCCAGACGAAGCGGAAAAAAATCCGCCGCGCCTGGTCAGGCTTGCTGTCCCCATGCCGTCACAGGGCCGTCCCCGTGCCATTCACAGGCAGTCCCGCGGAAGTCACAGGGCTACAGGACAGAACAGGACAGAACAGTACAGTACAGGACATAAATATATATATTCTGGTGGTGGTATAAGAGCGGGGAGGAAAAACGGAGCGCTTTATCAGTCCGCGGCCCTCATGGACAGGAAGGCGTTTATAAAGCCGTCCAGGTCCCCGTCCATCACGTTCTGGATATTTCCGTTTTCATAGTCTGTGCGGTGATCCTTCACGAGCTGGTAGGGCATGAACACATAGGAGCGTATCTGGCTGCCCCACTCTATCTTCATCTGCACGCCCTTTATGTCGCTTATCTTTTCCAGATGCTCCCGCTCTTTTATCTCCGCCAGTCTTGAGCGCAGCATGTCTTTGCAGTTTTCCAGGTTCTGAAAATGGCTCCGCTCTACCTGGCTGGACACCACAATGCCTGTGGGGATATGAGTCAGCCGAACGGCGGAGGAGGTCTTGTTGACCTTCTGGCCGCCTGCGCCGGAGGAGCGGAACACGTCCATCTTGATGTCATCATCCCGCAGCTCTATGTCGCTGTCCTCGCCCATCTCAGGCATGACCTCCACTGCCGCAAAGGAGGTGTGCCTGCGGCCTGCCGCGTCAAAGGGGGAAATACGCACGAGTCGGTGGATACCCTTCTCGCTTTTCAGAAAGCCATAGGCATTTTCACCCTCCACCATTATGGTGGCGCTCTTGAGCCCGGCCTCATCTCCGTCCAGATAGTCCATCAGTTTCACCTTGTAGCCGTGGCGGTCTGCCCACATGTTATACATGCGGTAGAGCATGGAGGCCCAGTCCTGAGCCTCGGTGCCGCCGGCGCCGGCGTGGAAGGTGAGAATGGCGTTATTGGCGTCATAGTCCCCAGTGAGCAGGGTGCCGAGACGCATATCCTCGGCCTTCTCGGAAAAGACCGCAAACTCGTGCTGGAGCTCCTCCAGCATGGAGCCGTCGTTTTCCTCAATGGCCATCTCACACATGGCGTACATATCCTCCCAGGCCGTGCAGAGCTTCTGGTAGTTCTCGCATTTGCTCTTGAGCAGCTTCAGGCGCTTTTGCACCTTCTGGGATTTCTCCACATCGTTCCAGAAGCCGTCCCGCTCACTGGCGGCCTCCAGCTCCTCTATCTCCTTTTGCGCCGCGTCCAGCTTCAAAGCTCCCCGCAGCACCTCAAGAGTCGGCTTTGCGCCGTTAAGTTTGACCTTATATTCCTCAAATTCAAGCATTTTTCAGTTACTCTCCTGTGTTTTGTCAACATGTTATTATAAACAAAAAAGACGCAATTGTAAATCAGTTTTTTATTAGCGTTTTGTTAAGTATAAAACAACTCTTCCTCTTCCAATTTAACCCGTTTTGTGGTATAATATAAACTCCACAGGTATGGGGACTTAACCTGCCTGTATTGGACAGAATGAAGAACCATCGATGATTAACGGAGGGTAAAAAGAGAAATGATTTCACACGGCAAAGAAATTAAGGTTTTCGCCGGTAATTCAAATCCCGCACTGGCGGAGGACATATGCTCCGAGCTTTACAAGAGTCTGGGGAACGCCAGCGTCTCTCAGTTCGCCGACGGCGAGTGCTCTATCTCTGTGTTCGAGCCCGTGCGCGGAAAGGACGTGTTTATCGTCCAGTCCACCTGCAATCATGTCAACGATAACCTTATGGAACTGCTCATCATGATCGACGCCATGCGCCGCGCTTCCGCCGGCCGTATTACTGCGGTCATCCCCTATTTCGGCTATGCCCGACAGGACCGCAAGGCAAAGAGCCGCGACCCCATCTCCGCAAAACTGGTCGCAAATCTTATTACCGCCGCCGGCGCGGACAGAGTCCTCACAATGGATCTGCATGCCGCGCAGATACAGGGATTTTTCGATATCCCTGTGGACAATCTCATGGGTTCCCACCTGTTTGTGAAGCATTTTATCAAGAAATACGGCAAGGGCAACGATGACGTTATGGTGGTCTCCCCGGATGTGGGCAGCACCGCCCGCGCCCGCGTCTTCTCCATGAAGCTGGGCGTGAACATGGCCATTGTGGACAAGCGCCGGGAAAAGGCCAACCAGTCTGAGGTCATGAATATCATTGGCAACGTGGAAGGAAAAAGCTGCATACTGCTGGACGATATCGTGGATACCGCCGGCTCTCTCTGCGGCGCTGCCAAGGCCATAAAAGAGATAGGCGGGGCGAAGGAGGTCTTTGCCTGCGCCACCCACGGCGTCCTCTCCGGCGCCGCCATCGAGCGCATTGAGGACAGCTGCGTTCAGGAGCTGCTGCTGCTGGACACCATACCCTATCCCACCGACAAGCCCGCCTGCTCCAAAATCCGCTATATCTCCACAGCCGCTGTTTTTGCAGAGGCTATAAGACGCATTTACGAGGAAGTTTCGATTTCGAACCTTTTTGAATAAGCGGTCGAGATGCGCTCCGCCGCTTTTAAAGTGACAGGAGCCGGCTGCCGCTCTCTCCGCCCTGCAAGTGGGCGGAGAGAGCGCGGCTTATTTTGTGTTGACAGAGGTAGTACTCAATGTTTTTCAAAAAACCCGGAGGGGTCACATGGCTGGTGGTCTTTCTGGGCAATCCCGGCCTCAAATATGAGGGGACCCGCCATAACGCCGGCTTTATGGCCGGGGATGCCATGGCCAAAGCCATGGGCGTGGCTATAAACAAGGCCCGTTTTCGGGCGCTGACCGGCCTGTGCCAGATAGGTGGGGAGAGCGTGATGCTCATGAAGCCCCAGACCTTTATGAACCTGTCCGGTGAGGCTGTCGAACAGGCTGTCAGATTTTACAAGATACAGCCTGAACACGTGATCGTTGTTTCAGATGAGATCTCATTGCCCGTGGGCAAGCTTCGCATCAGGCAGAGGGGCTCTGCCGGAGGCCACAACGGGCTTAAAAATATAATTTTAAAGCTGGGTACGGAGGATTTCCCCCGCATCCGCATAGGCGTTGGAGCGCCGCCCCATAAGGACTACGATATGCCGGACTGGGTGCTTTCCACCTTCAAAAATCAGGACGCTGCGGATATGGCGGCCGCTGCAAAGCGCACCGCGGAGGCGGTGGAGTGCTATATCACCAGAGGCCCCGACAGGGCCATGAACCTTTTCAACTGAGCTTTTCGGACGGCAGCGGTGAGCGCTGCCGTCTGACAATACAGGACAAAAGACAAAAGGAGGCTGCAAATATGAAGAAAAGCTGTATAGCTATGCTTCTTGCAGGCGGTCAGGGCTCCAGACTGTATGCCCTGACGCAGAACGTGGCAAAGCCAAGCGTGCCCTTCGGCGGGAAATACCGAATAATCGACTTCCCACTGTCCAACTGCGCAAATTCCGGGATAGACACCGTGGGGGTGCTCACCCAGTACAGGCCGCTGCAGCTCAACAGCTACATCGGGAGCGGTCAGCCCTGGGACATGGATGTGGAGGACGGGGGTGTGTATATCCTGCCGCCATATCAGAGTGCCGGGGAAAAGGGCTCGTGGTTTTCCGGCACTGCCAACGCCATCTATCAGAACATCGGCTTCATAGAGAGCTATGACCCGGAAAACGTGCTCATACTCTCCGGCGACCACATCTACAAAATGGATTATGCCCATATGCTCAGAGAGCATCTGGCCCATGACGCGGCCTGCACCATATCGGTTTTGCAGGTGTCAATGGACGAGGCCACACGTTTTGGGATCATGAATCTGGGCGAGGACGGATATGTGAACGAGTTCGAGGAG
>CAYFSB010000052.1:0-1189 GCA_964345655.1 uncultured Oscillospiraceae bacterium | reverse complement strand
CCTAAGAGCGATCTGGCATCCATGGGAATTTACATATTCAACTGGAAGAAGCTGAGAGAATACCTCATTGCCGATGAAAACGACCCCAATTCCAGCAAGGACTTCGGCAAAAATATAATCCCGGCCATGCTTGCCGCCGGGGAAAAGCTCTGGCCTTACCGCTTCAGCGGCTATTGGCGGGACGTGGGCACCATAACAAGCCTCTGGGACGCCAATATGGACATGCTCTCCACCACGCTTATAAATCTCTATGACCCAAGCTGGCCCATAAGCTCCCGCACACCCACCTGCCCGCCCCATTACGCGGGCGAGCACGCGGAGATCGTCCACTCCATCGTCACTGAGGGCTGCGAGGTAGACGGCCATGTGGAAAACTCTGTGCTCTCCCCATCGGTAAAAGTGGGCAAAGACGCCACTGTGTTTTACAGTGTGCTGATGCCGGGCGCGGTGGTTGAGGAGGGCGCAGTGGTGGAGTACGCCATTATCGGCGAGCACACCGTTGTGTGCGCCGGGGCCCACGTGGGCGCGCCGCCGGACGGAACAGACGGCTGGGGCGTTGCCACCTGCGGGCCGGATATACGCATAAGGAGCGAGGCCCAGGTACCTGCCGGGGCCATGATATATACAGGCGAGGAGGTTTGAGCCATGAGAGACTATCACGGAATAATCTTTGCCTACAGCGCCGCCCCTGAGCTGAGGGAGCTGGTGGGTGCCCGCACGGCCGCCTCTCTGCCCTTCTGCGGCAGGTACAGGCTTATTGATTTCGCCCTGTCCTCACTGAGAAACGCGGGAATACTGGATGTGGGCATCATAATGCAGCGGGACTATCAGTCTCTGCTGGACCATATAGGCAGCGGCAAGGCCTGGGATATGAGCCGCAAGGCAGGCGGTCTGCGGATGCTGCCCCCCTTTGGCCTGCCGGAATACCACACAGGCAACTATACCGGCACGATCGAGGCCTTAAACGCCGTCTCCACCTATATCAGGGATATCCCACAAAAGCACATCGTGCTGATGCTGGGCAACCTCTGCGCCAATATCGACCTGGACGCCGCCGCCCGTGCCCATGAGAACTCGGACGCGGCTATAACCGCCATCTGCGCCGACCATACCCCCGACGGACTGCATCACCGCTATGTGCTCAATGCACAGGGCTATGTGGACAGGGCGGTGTTCGACAGAGAGGGCG
>CAYFSB010000051.1:980-8998 GCA_964345655.1 uncultured Oscillospiraceae bacterium | reverse complement strand
CTTGCAGCTGCTCTTCCCGCTTACGCTTGCAGGCTTGTTTTCGTGGCCAGCACAAGCTTTTCTAAATCTGCTTGGTCGGGGTGCGTCAGCGCTTGATCGAAATTTTGAATGAGCTGCCGCATTTTTTCCGGCTGCGGCTGCAGCATGGTCTCGTAACGCTGCCGCACGGAAAGCGGCATTTTGCCCTGACACATAAAGCTGCCGATTACGGTATTGGATGCGTCCAGATTTGCTGTAACGCGGGCCAAAATCTGCGCGAAGTAAACGTCGCTTCCGTGGTAACTTCATTCTATCAGAGATGCCTCATTATTTCCCATTACGCAATAGCAGGCCTTTCCTGGGAAAAAGCGGCTCAGCGCCCGAAACTCCTTCACTCCGTCGCCAAGGTGGATGAACATATCCGTGTCATGCATATGGCGGCGCAGCAGGCGCTCCAAAGCATCGCCGTCGCCGTGGCTGTCAGCCATAACAACAATTCTCATCCCATCTCACTTTCCGCAGGCCCATGCCTGATTTTATTCCTCTAAGCCCTAAACAAGAGTCACCGTGGCATGTCTGAACGCCTCGCACAGTCTGGCGCTCTCCATATATTCCTCAATTCCGGTAGTATAGTACAGTCTCAGGAAACAATACTGTGCCTCCCAGTACAGATTTTTTGGCTCTTCGTTCATTTTATTCGGATGAATATCAATGTCCATCAAAAGCGTGGCCAGCATCAGCCAGGAGATCTCATCGTTATTCTCTTCCACGCTCTTGCGTATTAAAGGCAGCAGCTCATTATAAAGCGTCCAGGCCATCTCAAGAAGTTTTTCGCTCTCTTTCCCGATTTCGCGGGCCTTTACCCTGCATTGGCGTTCCCTGTCACAGTTGAGACAGGCCTCGCTCTCCCAGCCGCTTTCACAGCCTTCGGGCATAAACCCCCGTTCATCCATCTGCCGCGCACTGCGCTCAGTCTCTTCCGCGCACTCAAGCTTAGACCACAGTTCTTTTTCCTCAGGGTTCATTCTTAACTTTTCAGCATATACATGCTCATCCTCATGATCCTGCAAAAAATTCCCGCATTCTGAAATCTCCGTACGGTCATGGCAGTTGGCATCTTTCGCTTCTAAGCCGCAAGACATAAACTCTTCCGAGTCCGAACTCGGTTCTCTCTTTTTCATGGCCACTCCTCTTCTGGCTTTTCGCCGTTTACTCGGTCGTACTCTTCCTTGCTTTTTCAGTATATATTCTGTATTTTTTCCGGTCAACCGTTTTTTCTTTTTTGCCTATTTATGTGGCTGCTTTGCGCCAAAAAAGAGCCGCGCTGGGCAGCACAACTCTTTTTTTAATAAAAAATCCATGACAGCATAAGCTTTGTCGGCGGGAAACACCACAGCGGTTTTCATTTTCCCGCTTTTCCCGATTCGCCGGCTTCACAGCGTGGATATGCTCGAGACATTATATCGTGGTGTATGTGATACACAAAACCCCTGCTTCAATTATCCCGTTCCATGCTCAACTATATCATTTCATAAGAATTTATACCAACCACAGTTCAGTTGAGCAATACAATATACTATATCATTTTGGTATACACAATGTATATACCAAAAGTATTATATCGCGGTTTTGTCTTCTTTTAATAAGCCCTTGTCGTTTTTTAACCATTTGCAGGTGAGCGCCGGATAAGCATACTGCCGCAAAACAAATTTCGTATATTTGAAAATGGATGGCCGTTTCAGCAGCCAGTTCAAAGTTCAAATCACATATTTTCCCTTTGCCGGATTATTTTTCTCTGACTCTCTAATTGCAACATTGTTCTGCGATAAGGTAGAATAAGTTGCGCAAATAAAAGAAGGTATAAAGATATACATGGCTTGCAGATGGGATATGGAGATATCGGAGCGGGACTTCTGGCTGATAAAGGCCGGGGGAAAGCGGATATATGCCACCCATGGGCACAAGTATGATGTGAAGCTGGACCTGGCGCTTTTACAGTTTATGGCCCGGCGCAATCTTGCGGATGTGGTTTTGTTCGGACATACCCATGTGGCGTTGAATGAGACGCGGGCCGGGATGCTGTTTGTAAACCCCGGCGCAATGAGATTTTCAAGGGACGGCGGTGCGTCATATGCAGTGCTGGATATAAGTGAGGACGAAGTAAAGGTTAACATAATTCGGGAGGAATAGGCTGTGCCATGAGACAGAACATATAAGGTTCGGTGTTGAAGGGCCTGAGTTTCGGCTGAAACTATCGGAATAACAGCCCGCGTTATATTTAATGCTCCCTCCGTTTACGACGGAAACCTGTCGTAAATGGAGGGAGCATTTTGCCTTGCGGGCTGCCTGCCGCTCAATCAATAAAAATATCATGAAAAAACGCTGTATTACTCCGTGAAATGGGAAATAATCCGCGATTTCGTAATAATCCTGGCTTCAACATTGAAAAGAAATTTGTGGGCTTTAAGATGTGCTTTGGCCTTTTGGACTGTAGTTTTCTTAAAAGCACGCCCGGATCCCCGCCGTGAAACGACAGGGAGCCGGATATATGATTTGTTATTTTACTATAACCGAGATGCCGTTTGGTATTACAGTGAGGCTCTTTTTACCCCAGCTCTTTGCGAGAGCCACTGCCTCGTCCAAAGAGGGGGAGTATATCATCTTCATATCCTCAATTATCCCCTGCATCTCCGGTCGGGAGACAAATATTACCCGGTGCTTTATAAGAATGCGGGCGAGTATCTGACTTTCCCACTGGTCGGGAGCGGTCTTGTCCTGGGCGGTGGCCATCTGACCGGCATAGAGCTGGGCAGGACTTGCGCAGTCTCTCAGAGCGCTGTAGAAGCCCTCACCGCCGTGCCCGTCGGCACATTCAGCGCACATTATTATTACGCCGCCCTCATTGCAGGTGGCCTCAGCCGCGGTCATGCCCTTGACACACTGGTACAGATTCTGGTCCAGCGGCGCGCCGCCGTTGGAGGAGATGACAATATCCGCATATGCGGGCTTGACCTGGCAATAGTCGGAGAGGAAATCGCAGCCGGACCTGTGCGCCGTCATAAAATTGCCTGCAAAGGCGGCCACGGTCTTCTTGTCCTCGTCTATTACAACGTTTACGATATACGCAAGCTTTGCCATCCTCGCGGCGGCGATCATGTCCAGATGTATGGGGTTCCCGTCCAGAATGCCCGTGCGGGAGAAGGGGCTGTCAATGAATTTGCTGCAATGGTTTCCAAGCACTGTCACCTGGTCCGACACACCGGGCAGCACGCTTTTCCTGCCGCCTGAGAAGCCGGCAAAGAAGTGCGGCTCTATGAAGCCCTCTGATATAAGCAGCTCCGTCTCCACGGCGAGTCTGTCTATAACGCAGGGCGCGCCGGAGGGCAGAACGCCTATCTGCACATTGGCGCTGCTGTCCCGACAGTCATGCACCGCTATGGGGCACTGCTCCATTATCTCCCTGCCCAGCTTCGCCTCCAGCTCCGCTGTGGAGCTGGGCCGGTGATAGCCTGTGGCCACAAGCAGCGTCACCTTGATATCCGGGCTGCCCTCACGCAGCTCATGGAGCATGTTGGGGATGATATCCCGGCTGGGCACAGGTCTGGTATGGTCGGAGATTATAATGACGCAGTCTTTTTTGCCTTTTGCAAGCTCCGAAAGTCTGGGGCTGTCAATGGGATTTTGCATGGCGGCACGGACTATGTCGCTGCCGCTGCCCTGAGCCTTGAGCTGGCCTATGGACGAGGTGAGCACACCGGCGCCGCCGCAGTCAAATGGAATGGAGCCCTTTCCATATAATACATTGACCTTCATTTTGCTCCTCTCTCCTTGAGCTTCTCTATCATCAGCTCACAGACCGCATCCATGTCGTCCACAATGCCGTAGTCGCAGTAATTAAATATGGCGGCAGACGGGTCTTTGTTGACGGCCACTATCCTGTCGGAGTCCGTGATGCCGGTCACGTGGTTCACAGCGCCTGACACACCGAAGCTGATATAGAGCTTGGGCTTGACAACCACACCGGACTGGCCGATGACCAGCTTGAAGGGCAAAAGGCCTCTGTCAAACACGGGTCTCGTGCAGGCCAGCTTTCCGCCCAGCAGAGCGGCCAGCTCCCTGTATTTGGGCAGGGAATCCGGCTTTATGGCGTTGCCCACGCATACGATGACATCCGCGTCGGCAATATTGAGACTGTCGTCAAACTCATCGGCTTTGAAGCTGATTATTTTTGTACGTATCTGTTCCACAGGGAAGTCCACCGTCTCCTGAATAAAACGACAGGCACGGCGGCCTGTGGGCGCATATTTGAAGGTGCCGGGACGAATGGTGCCAACCTGGGGGCGCATTACCGGTACGGTAATAACGGCCATCATCTTGCCGCCGACGGCAGGCTCAATAAACTCGATATCGCCGGTTTTGGGGTCATATACCAGCTCTGTGGCGTCAGAGGTGCAGCCGGTGGGCAGACGGCAGGCAAAGCGGGGGGCAAAATCCCTGCCGAATATGGTGCCGCCTACAAAGACTGCTGTAGGCAGATATTTTTGGCAGAGCACAGTGAAGAGATTGGCATAGGCGTCGGTGTTGAAATACTCATAGCCGGTGCCGGACACATGGATTATTTTGTCCACGCCGCAGTCAAGGATCTTTTCCTCCTCACTCTCCGGCAGCTGACCTACGATGACTGCGGCCAGCTCCTCGTTTGCCGCGTCACAGAGCTTCCGCGCCTCACAGCACAGCTCCAGCGACACAGGATGCAGCGTTTTTCCATCGTGCTGGACATATACCCACATATCCCTGTATTCATTCTTGTTCTTCATATCCACGCCTCCTTAAAGCAGCTCGGCCACAAGGCCCAGGAGCTTGTCCACATTCTTCTCGGTGCTGCCCTCGTCGATGATGAGGCCGCTCTCCCCCACAACGGGGGGATAGGTCCGGGGGACCTTGGTGGGGGAACCGGGATCGCCTGTCTGGGAGGGGTCAAGCCCCGGAATGGTGTGGGAATCAAACCTTATTATCCCGGCGCCGCGGCTGGCCTTCCAGCTTTTGAGATTTGGAATGCGGGGGCGATAGTTGGTCTTCTCAACGGTAAAGAGACAGGGGTATCTGGCCTCGCAGGTCTCCACGCCGTTTTCCAGCTCACGTTCAGCCGTAACGGTTTTCCGGCTGGTGTCTATGCCGGTGATCAGCGCCATGGAGCTTATCTGAGAGGCGTCAAAGCGCTCGGCCAGCTGGCTGCCCATCTGCCCGGTGGCGCCGTCGAGGGATTCCTTGCCGCAGAATATAAGGTCAAAATCGCCCAGCTGCCTTGCGGCAGAGACGATCACATAGCTGGTGGCCAGAGTATCGGCGTTGGCGAAGGCCCTGTCTGAGAGCAGTACAGCTCTGTCCGCGCCTGCCGCAAGGCACTCTCTCAGCGCCTCCTCGGCCATATCCGGGCCCATGGTGATGCAGGTGACCTCACCGCCGTACTGCTCTTTCACCTGGACTGCCGCCTCAAGAGCGTTTGCATCCAGTGGATTGAGAATGGCGGGAACGCCCGCTCTTATTAGACTGCCTGTTACAGGGTCGATCTTGACCAGGTTCACGTCTGGAACCTGCTTCACACACACAAGAATATTCAGCATTTCCGGCACCTCCTTAAATATCGTGGCAGACCTTGCCGGGATTGAGTATCTCATCCGGGTCAAAGACCCGCTTGATAGCGCCCATAAGACCGTAAGCCGTGTCGCCTACAGATTCTCTCAGGTACTCTTTCTTGGCGTGGCCGATAGAGTGTTCACCGGAGACCTGACCCTCAAACTGGGTGCATTTGGCGTAGCACTTGTCCATGAGGACCGCTACGCGGCGCTTGAATTCAGCCTCCTCCAGATCGTTGGAGCAGCAGTAGATATGCAGGTTCCCGTCTCCGGCGTGGCCGAAGGAGCGCACATATACGCCCTGCCGCTGGGCCTCATCATGGGTGTAGACCAAAAACTCCGCTATCTTGTCCACAGGTACCACCACGTCCATCTCGTCGAGGAGCTTGGTCTCTGCCTCAATAACCGTAAGGAAAGCGCTTCTGGCCGCCCAGACGGCCTTTTTCAGATTGTCAGTCCAGACAACCAGCGTGTCATAGGCCCCGGCCTCTTCGGCCACCTTGCCAAGCTTGTCCATCTTCAGCGTGAGCTCAGCCTCGCCGTCTCCAACCAGAGTCACCAGTATGTACGCCCCGGCCTCTTTCCCGTCGACCCTGGTGGGGAACACGCCGTTGCCTGTAAAGGCCGCAGAGGAGTCCACAATGTCCCGCTCCATAAACTCTATGGACTGGGGGTCAAGGTTTGCAAGCTTGATGGAGGGCACGGAGGCGATGGCGGAGGCAATGTCTTTAAAGGGCAGTATAAGGCTCACGTCCTTTATGGGCTTGGGGATGAGCTTCAGCGTAAGTTCTGTGATAATTCCCAGCGTGCCCTCGGAGCCTATCATCAGATGCAGCAGACTGTATCCGGAGCTGGTCTTGCAGACGGTTTTGCCCAGCTTCATTATCTCGCCTGAGGGCAGCACCACTGTCATTGCCAGCACATAGTCGCGGGTGACGCCGTATTTTACGGCCCTCATGCCGCCTGCGTTGGTGCTCACGTTTCCGCCTACTGTGGCGGTCTTTTCACCGGGATCGGGGGGATACATAAGCCCGTGGGCGAGGGCGTCCGCCGCAAGGTCGCAGAGCAGAACGCCGGGCTGGGTATGTACTACCAGATTGTCCATATCATATGAGAGTATCTTGTTCATCCTGGATGTGCACAGTACGATACCGCCGTGGACGGGCACACAGCCGCCTACCAGCCCTGTGCCGGCGCCGCGGACAGTGACGGGGATCTTGTTGTCATGGCAGATGCGCATTATATGTGAGACCTCTTCGGTGCTCTCCACAAGGCATACCGCCTCAGGCATGTATCTGCCGTAAATGGGCATCTCGTCGTGGGAGTAGTCCTCATTGACATTTTCACCCATGGAGAAACGCTGTCTGCCAAGCATAGCCAGCAGTTCATCCGCCACCTGCGGCGTTAATCTGTTATATTGCGTCATATTGACCTCCTCTGAATAAAAAATTCTGAGCTTGTTGGGATGATTATAACATAAGATGCAGGAATGTGTACATATAAGTTTCAGAAAATCCGAAAGAAAACTGTAAATTTGTTTACAAAAACAGAAGCGAAAAACGGAAATTCTAAAACAGTCCGAAGAATGCGCTTGGGACTTGAAATAAGAATCAAATTTGTGTAAAATACTATAATATAAAAGACCAAGAGAAATATGCAGCGGGGCCGAAAAAGGTTGGAGATTTTTTAAAAGGATTGTGCTGTGCGGGGCTGACTCCAACACAGCTTTGTCATGATTATGGAAAAAATAAGCTCAAGGAAAAACGAATATATCCGGCACCTGCGTGAGCTGGAGGCGGACGGGGCATACCGTAGGGAGAAGGGCGAATATCTCTGCGAGGGTATGAAGACCCTGACAGAGGCGCTCACCTGCGGGGCAGAGATACGCTCGGTGCTGTGGCGCAAAGAGGCCTTCGAGGTGCCGGGGCTGGACACGGCGGCGCAGTATACGGCTCCGGACGAGCTTTTCGACTATGCGTCCACCATGAAGAACAGCCCCGGCCCGCTGTTTGCCGTAAAGCTGCCTGATACGGAGCTGGAACGGCCGCTGAGAAACGCCATTGTCCTGGAGGGGGTGCAGGACCCAGGAAATGTGGGCACCGTCATACGCACGGCCAACGCCTTTGGCGTGGATGCGGTGATACTCACAGGCGCCTGCGCGGACCTGTACGGGCCGAAAACGGTTCGCTCCACCATGGGCGCCATATTCCGTCAGCGGGTGATACAGCTTAAGCTGGACGCGCTGGGCGCATTTCTGGAGGAAAAGGGGCTTTCGCTGTACGGCGCTGCGCTGTCGCCTGAGGCTATGGATATACGCCGCGTGAATGTAAAGACCGCGGCAGTGGCTGTGGGCAGCGAGGGCAGAGGACTGAGCGCGGAGCTGCTGAGTCTGTGCCGGGGACA
>CAYFSB010000051.1:0-970 GCA_964345655.1 uncultured Oscillospiraceae bacterium | reverse complement strand
GGGGACAGGTCATCATACCTATGAGAGATGGCAGCGAGTCGCTGAACGCGGCGATGGCGGCCACGGTGTTAATGTGGGAGATGGAGAGATAATTCGCAGGCCGCCGGCATTTTTTAGCGTGACCGTTTGATAAGCTGAAGGGAAAGGTGAGATACAGATGCCTTCACTGGAATACTGGCTGTGGCTGTCCGCCGCCGTCAATGTCAGCTCCAAGGCCAAAGCGCTGCTGCTCAGGCGCTACGGCGATGCGGAGACGGCATTTTTCGCCCCGGACGGTGAATATGCGCGTATTAGCGGGATAAGCCAAAGCGAGGCCGCTGTGCTGGAGCGCCGGACTATGGATGGAGTGTCCCGTATTGCGGATGAGTGCGCCCGTCAGGGCCTGACCATTATTACAATGCAGGACGCCGCCTATCCTAAACGGCTGAAAAACATCTACTCTCCGCCGCCGGTTCTGTATGTCAAGGGGAATCTTCCACCGGTGGATGAAAACGCGCTGGTTGCCGTCATAGGCACCAGAAAGGCCAGCCCCTACGGCCTGAAGATGGGCAGGGAGCTTGCCTATCAGATAGCGGGCTGCGGAGGGATAGTGATATCCATGCTCACAAGCGGTGTAGATACCGCCGCGGCCGGAGGCGCGCTGCAGGCCGGTGGGAAGTGCATCGGCGTCTTGGGCACGCCACAGGAGCAGGAGACGGGAAGACTTGCGGATGATGTGGCGGCGCAGGGCGCGGTTATCAGCGAGTATCCGCCATTTACCCGGCCGCTGAAGAGCTATTTCCGGGAGCGAAACAGGATAGCCGCCGGGATAGCGCTGGGAGTTGTAGTGGTGGAGGCGCCGGAAAAAAGCGGTACGCGGCTTTTCGCCGATGAAGCGGCAGAGCAGGGCAAGGAGATCTTTGCGCTGCCGGGAAATGCGGACGCGGAGAACTGCTCAGGCACAAATGCCCTTTTAAAAGAGGGGGCGAAG
>CAYFSB010000050.1:0-9056 GCA_964345655.1 uncultured Oscillospiraceae bacterium | reverse complement strand
GTGGACCGGTATGGAGACTGCTATGCAGGAGATCATTGATGCCGGAATCCCCGTGGTCAACTTCGATGTTGACGTGGCCTGCGACGGTATCTACAAGGTCACCGGCGACAACTACGACATGGGCTACCAGTCCGCAAAGTACATAGTCGACAAAGTCGGCGAAGCTGCCCACATAGTCGTCATGGACGTCCCCTCCTCCGGCTCCGTATGCGAGCTGCGCAAGCAGGGCTTCTATGATTACCTCAAGGAGATCAACTACGACGAGACCAATATCTTTGAAGTACAGCTTGAGAGCTTTGCCCGCGACAAGGGCCTTGCCGGCATGGCAGATATTCTTGAGGCCAATCCTCAGATAGACGCTGTGTTCTCCATGGATGACGAGACCTCCATCGGCGCCATCAGCGCCATTGTTGATGCCGGCCGCACCGACATCAAGGCCATCACCGGCGGCGGCGGATGCCAGGAGTATTTCCGCATGATCGCTGACGCTCAGTATGCTGACCTGGGTCCTGCCTCCGCACTGTACAGCCCCGCCATGGTTCAGGATGCCATCAAGACCGCCATCACTCTGATGGAGGGCGGCACTGCTGAGTCTGTTGTTGTTATCCCCACCACCATAGTCTCCGCCGACAACGTGGCTGACTATCTGGATTCCAACAACACTGTCTATTGATTTAAAAACCGCATAACAGAATCTATCGCGGGCTATGGCCTTATAGCCATGGCCCGCGAGTTTTTCTCATAAATTGGGAATCTGCCGAAATATTCCGCGAAAAAGTACCGAAAAACCTGGTTCGGCAGTTTTTTGTGGAATATATTATATTTTTTGATGGCAAAATGAAAAATTGGATGTGATAGCTTGAATCTTTCAATGGAGAAAATCAACAAATCCTTTGGCGTCAATAAGGTGCTTTTGGATGTGGACCTCTCGCTCCAGACAGGCGAGATATGCGCGCTTCTGGGTGAAAACGGCGCGGGAAAGTCCACGCTGATGAACATTCTGGGCGGAGTTTTGCCGGCTGACAGCGGCAGCGTGAGTATCGACGGGAAGGTAATGCATTTTTCTTCCCCTGTTGAATCGCTGGATGCGGGCATAGGCTTTATCCACCAGGAGCTGAACCTCATAAACGACCTGTCGATCTATGAGAACATGTTCATCACCCACCTGCCGAGGAAGGGCATTATCCTGGACGCAAAGAAGATGCAGCAGAAGACGGAAGAGCTCTTTAAGCGCATGGACATAGAGCTTGACCCCTGCACCATGGTGCGCGATCTGGATGCCTCGTATAAGCAGATAGTAGAGATATGCCGGGCGCTCATGCAGGACGCGTCCATAATCATTATGGACGAGCCCACGACCTCCCTGACGGAGCCTGAGATCCAGCGAGTGTTCACCATGATGCGCACACTGAAAAAGCAGGGCGTTGGCATAATCTTCATCTCCCACAAGTTGGGGGAGGTCATGGAAATCTGCGACAGGTTTACAGTTTTGAGGGATGGGCGCATGGTGGCCCAGGGACAGGTCAGCGACACCAATACGCGTCAGCTTGCCTCATACATGGTGGGCCACGAGGTGGGCGGCGAGGTGAATACCCGCCGGACGAAAGTCGGCGAAGAGGTACTCAGACTTGAAAAGCTCTCTGACGGCAGGCACTTTGAGGACATAAGCCTCCAGGCCGGCGCAGGAGAGATCCTGGGTGTCACCGGGCTTCTGGGCGACGGACGCAGCGAGCTTTTTCAGACTGTTTTCGGCGCCATGGGCGGGCATTATACCGGCAGCATTTTCCTGAAGGGGAAAAAGATACATATGACGTCCACCCATCAGGCGCTTGACCTGGGCATAGCGTACCTGCCGCGAAACCGGAAGGAAAACGCAATACTCAAGGATATGAGTATTCTGGACAATGGCTCCATAGTGTATCTGCCAAAGATGAAAAAACGGCTCTTTATCGACTTCGACAAGCAGGAGAAGATGTTCATGCAGCAGGTCGAGGAGCTGCGCATAAAGATGGGGGACAAGCTGGATCTGATTACGAGCCTGTCCGGCGGCAACCAGCAGAAAGTGATTCTGGCAAAATGGCTTATGCGCGAGCCTAAGCTGCTTATCCTGGATAACCCCACCCAGGGCGTGGACGTGGGAGCCAAGGAGGAGATCTACAGCATCATACACCGCCTCGCAGACGACGGCGTGGCCGTAATAGTGCTGTCCTCTGAGGCTCAGGAGATAATGCGTGTATGCGACAGGAGCATAGTCCTTTTCCACGGCCGTCAGGTGGGTGAGGTTCAGGGCGAGGCCATGAATGAACACAATATAATGTATCTCGCCACCGGCGGCGATCAGAATGAAACGGAGAGTGTGGGCAATGGAAACTAATAAGCTGAAAGACAGCAGAGTAACAGGAAGTCTTAAAGAAAAGTGGTCACGCAATCCCATGCTGTCCACGGTGTTCGCGTTGGTGGTCATGGTACTTATCCAGTGCGCGGTAATGTGGGCAAACGCCGGATCATTCGGCGGAATGTTCGGCAAGATGGGCATGGCCTGGCTCAATATTCTACGCAATAATACATACGCTGGCGTCATAGCTCTGGGCATGTGCTTTATCATCATCTCCGGCGGCATAGACCTGTCGGTGGGCTCCATGCTCTGCGCGCTGGGCGCGGTGCTGATGTATCTGGTGGACGCGGTGAACGGCCCGCTGGCCGCTATTGGGATCACCGGAGCTCCGGCGTATATTATATCGATCCTTATAATCCTGGTGCTGGGCTATGTGCTGGGTCTGTTAAACGGCTCTCTGGTGGCTTACGGCAAACTGCCCCCGTTTATCGCGACCCTTGGCACTATGAAGATCTTCCGCTCTGTGACACAGCAGCTTACAAAGCAGTTTAACCCAGAGGTACCCGCAGGCTTCAAGCTCATTGCCTCCGCCAAGATAGGCGGGCAGGTGGTGCTGCCCATATTCTATTGGATAGCCATTGTCATTATAATGCACATCATATTCAAGAAGACCGCCTTCGGCCGTCAGACCATTGCCATAGGCTCCAACGAGCGGGCGGCCAAGCTCTCAGGCATAAACGTGAACCGGGTGAAGCGGAATATTTACGCCCTGGGCGGTGTGATGGTGGCTGTAGGCGCCATAATCTATATAGCCCGCATAGGCTCTATGGACTTTGCAAACGCCGGCTCCGGTTATGAGATGGACGCCATTGCCGCAGTCATAGTGGGCGGAACGGCCATGTCTGGCGGCAAGGGCAGCCTTATAGGGGCATTTCTCGGCATGCTAATCATAAGCGTCATGAACAATATCCTTAACACCGTCGGTGTGCCGACCTTCCTTTGCGATGCGGTAAAGGGCGCGATAATCATCTTTGCCGTGCTGCTGCAAAAGAAGGAGAGCGTCTGACGTAAAACCGTAAATCGGAGGAGGCGGCAATATGATACGAATAGGCATAATCGGCTGCGGCAAGATCGCCCAGGTGCGGCACATTCCAGAGTACGCGGCAAATCCCGACGCGGAGCTTTACGGTTACTTCAGCCCCAACCGGAAGCGGGCTGAGGAGCAGGCCGAAAAATACGGCGGAAAAGTGTACGGCACGGCAGAAGAGCTGCTGGCCGACCCGGAGATAGACGCGGTTTCCATATGCGCGGCGAACTACGCCCACGCGGAGCTGACTGTCAAAGCGCTGAACGCGGGCAAGCATGTGCTCTGTGAAAAGCCCATGGCCACAAATATTGCCGACTGTGAGGCTATGGTGGCGGCTGCGGAGAAAAACGGCAGGTATCTTATGGTGGGCCACAACCAGCGCCTTGCCAAGGCCCACGCCAGAGCAAAGCAGCTTATCGACCAGGGACTCATTGGCAGCATAATTACCTTCCGTACCAGCTTTGGCCACGGGGGACCGGAGACCTGGTCCATAAGCCCCGGCAAAAACGTCTGGTTTTTTGATAAGAAGCGGGCTGCTATGGGCGTCATGGCGGATCTGGGCGTACACAAGACGGATCTTATCCAGTATATCACCGGCCAGCGGGTCGTGCGCACCACGGCCAGGCTTGTGACGCTGGATAAGCGCAATGAACAGGGCGAGCTTATAGACGTGGACGACAACGCCGTGTGCATATATGAATTGTCAGGCGGCGCCTTCGGCACCATGACCGCCAGCTGGAGCTATTATGGGGCAGAGGATAACTCCACCGTACTCTATGGTACCAGGGGCATAATGCGTATCTACGATGACCCGGCCCACTCAATCGTTGTGAAGCTGGCCGATGGTGAGACGCAGAGCTACGATGTGGAGCAGATACAGACCAATGATAACCAGACCTCCTCAGGCGTGATAGACCTGTGGATAGACTGCCTTAAAAACAATACCCCGCCTGAGATATCAGGTACCTCGGCGCTCTATGCCATGCGCGCGGTGTTCGCGTCCATAGAGTCCTCCGAGACCGGCAGAACAGTGGATATACCCGCCAACAGACAGGAAGGAGACAGAGTATAATGATAAAATTTGGCCTTTTGACCGCCATTCTGGACGGATGGAGCTTTGAGGAGGCGGTAGACACCGCATCCGAAATGGGTTTTAAATGCCTTGAGGTGGCCTGCTGGCCCGCCGGTAAGGCGGAGAGGCGCTACGCCGGAGTCTCCCACATCGACTGCGACCGGGTCTGCGAGGACGGCGAGTATGCCGCCTATGTGAAGGACTATATGGAGAAAAAAGGCATGAGCATTTCCGCCCTTGCCTTCTATCCAAACACTATGGACCCGGATGAGGAAAAGCGTGCTGCCGCCATTGCCCATTTGAAGACTGTTATCTGCGCCGCCCGGAAGCTGGACGTCGATGTGGTTACGACCTTTATTGGGCGGGATCAGCACAAGACCACCGAGGAGAATATCGACATGTTTGCCCGGATATGGCCGGAAATCATTGCCCTCGCGGAGGACTGCGGGGTGAAGATCGCCATAGAGAACTGCCCAATGCTCTTTGGTCCGGACCAGTGGCCCGGCGGACAGAACCTGATGTGCACCCCCGCTATATTCCGCCGCCTGTTCCAGCTGATACCATCCAAAAATTTCGGCCTGAACTTTGACCCCAGCCACTATGTGTGGCAGGGCCTGGACTATATCAAGACCATATACGAGTTTAAGGACAGGCTTTTCCATATCCATTTCAAGGATATAAAGCTCTACCCCGAAAAGCTCAGAGACTGCGGAGTGCTGGCCTATCCTCTGGACTATATGTCCCCGAAGATCCCCGGCCTTGGCGATGTGGACTGGGCAGCTTTCGTGTCCGCGCTGAACGATGTGCGCTATGACGGCTGCGCCGTTATCGAGGTGGAGGACAAGGCCTTTGAGGGCAGCCGGGAGGATATACTAAATTCCATCCGTCTGTCAAAGCGGTATCTGGATAATTTCATTATCTGAGAGAGGAGAAGAGATGAAAAAACGTATCATTGCCTGCAATTCCAACTGTTATCACGGCTACTCCATAGAGCAGGCTGCCGCAGGCATACAGGCTGCTGGCTTCAAATACATAGAACTGACCGCCACAAAGGGCTGGACAGAGCATGTGTTTCCGGATCAGAGCTTTGCCCGCTGCCTCCAGGTGCAGGATCTTTTGGATGAAAAGGGGCTCACACCCTTTGCCATGAGCGGTCATACGAACCTTATGGACACTGCCCGCATTGAGGACTTTGTGCGCAACATCCGCCTTGCCCATTTCTTCGGCGCAGAGTATATCGTCTCCTCTGTGGGAGAGGCGCATCTGAAGGACAATGCCGTAGCCTCCAACGCCGTGGTGGCGGAGCATATCCGGGGGCTGGTGCCCTATCTTGAAAAGTACGACATGAAGCTTGTGATCGAGATACACGGCGACCATGCCACCGGGAAGATCCTTAAGGACATTGTCGCGCTCACTGGCAGCGACAGGGTGCTTATCAATTACGACACCGCGAACGCCATCTTCTACGGCGATGTGGACCTGACAGAGGATTTTGCCGGCTGTATTGATAAGATAGGCTATGTGCATCTGAAGGACAAGGCCGCCGGAAGACAGGAGTGGAATTTCCCGGCTCTGGGCAAGGGTTATGTGGAGTTCCCGGAGCTGTTCAAAATGATGGATAACAGTGACAACATGAGCCCCTATTCCGTGGAGATAGAGTTTACCCAGAAGGGTCCCAAAGACCTGGACGAGATAAACCGGGCGGTCATGGATTCCGCCGATTATCTGCGGGCCCAGGGCTTCGTGCTTTGACGGTGGGCCGTATGGAGAATGAAATGAAGACCATGAACATAGGCCTTGTGGGCGTAGGCGGCATGGGCCGGGTCCACTATATGAACTACCTCCAGCTGGAGGGCTGCCGGGTGGCGGCCGTATGCGGCAGGTCGGAGCGGGTCCGCGCTACTGCTAAGGAATGGGGCGTGCCCTGCTACGATACCATTACCCAGATGGTGAGCGCCTGCCCAATTGACATTGTGGATATCTGTACCCCAACATACATGCACCACGACATGGTGATGGAGAGCCTTAAAAACAAAAAGGACACCATATGCGAAAAGCCAATTGCCCTGAACCTTGCCGACGCCAGAGAGATGCTGGACGAGGCGGAGCGTCAGGACTGCCGACTGTACATCGCACAGGTGCTCCAGTTTACAAAGGAAGTGCGCTTTTTAAGGGAGGCCGTGGAGAGCGGCGAATACGGCAGAGTGCTGGACGCCTGTTTTGAGCGGCTGTCTGCCTGCCCGCGCTGGGCAAAGGACGGGTGGCTGTTTGACGTGAACAAGTCGGGCCTTCTGCCATATGACCTGCACATCCACGATCTTGACGTGATTGTCTCGCTTTTCGGTAAGCCCAAAAGCTATAGCTTCACATCCTGTCAGGGGGAGGATAAGGACTATCCTGAGCAGTTTAGAATAAACTACGAATATGGCGAGTTCCACGTGAATGCGGAGGCCGCGTGGTTTAACGCCGACATCCCATGGACTGCCCGTTGGCGGGTATATTTTGAAAACGGCATGCTTATAAACGACGGCCAGAAGCTCACCGCCTATCAGTTCGGCGCGGAGCCGAAGGTGTTTGATACCACGGACGAGGTGATGGTCTCTACCGGCATAAATGTGCCGCCCTGCGGCTGGTATTATAACGAGCTGAAGGAGTTTTTGCAGTGCGCCCGTGAACACAGAGACTCAGCCTTTGTGACGCGCCGGCAGCTTTTGACGGTCATGGAGATATTGGAGGAGGTATCGGCGCAGTGGAGAAAATAGAGCGTTATTTTAAACGCATCGGCCTTGAGCTGCCGGAGCATATAGTCCCGGACTCGGAGCTGCTGTGTAAGCTCCAGTACGCCCACTGCACTGCCGTGCCCTATGAGAATCTAGATATTTTGCGCGGCGTACCCCTGTCCCTTGAACCGGAGAAGCTCTATGACAAGGTGGTAGATCGGGGCCAGGGCGGTTTCTGCTTTGAGCTGAACGGGCTTTTTGCATGGCTGCTTGAGCAGCTTGGGTACAAGGTGACGGAATATGCCGCCCGGTATCTCCGGGGCGAGAACGTCCTGCCAATGCGCCGCCACAGGGTCATGAAGGTGGAGGCCACCGACGGAGTATGGCTCTGTGATGTGGGCATAGGTGAAATTTGCCCGCGGCTGCCTGTCAGACTTCAGGAGGGCGTGGAGCAGACCCAGTTCGGCGAGAGCTACAAACTGGAAAAGGAGCCGTTTTTAGGCTGGGTGCTCATGGACCTGTACAAGGGCCAGTGGCGGCGGTTTTATTCCTTCACTGAGGAGCCGCAGCTTACAGCGGACTATATAGCGCCAATGTTCTATTGCGAAAAGCACCCGGACTCTCCGTTTATTCATCAGGAGATGTTCTCCCTTAAGACCGCCGGCGGCAGAATAACGCTGGACGGTCATGTGTATAAAGAGTTTGATGGGGACAGAGTGACGGTAAAAGAGCTGACCGATGCTCAGATGCCGGAAGCGTATCGCCGGTTTGGGCTGGAAAAATAAAAAAGCAGCGTCAAAAAATTTTGACCATTATCAGTTCATCCCGGTAGGAGCCGTCTTTGAGTTTGTAAGCTCGCGGCTGGACACCGTATTTTTTGAATCCGTATTTTTCATACAGGTGAATGGCCCGGAAATTATCCTCAAACACCCCCAGCTCAAGCTGCTCAAAGTTGTTTTCTCTGGCCTGCTCGATAGCGGCTGCAAGCATGTGTCCGCCCAGACCCATGCCGCAATAGCGCTGCTGTATGGATACGCCCATATAGGCCCTGTGCCGGTATTTCAGATTTTCCCGCAGCTGCGTCACGCCCATATCACCGATCAGTTCTCCGGCCAGAAAGGCTGAAACAGCGAAATTCCGCGGGTGGACCTCCATATCCAGCAGCCTGGCCCGAAGTTTGCCGATGTCAGTCTCGCATTCCTCCGGGTATCGGGCCATAAAACATGTCTCCGCAGATGTGATGCGCCGGTGTCGACACAGAGACACAGCGTCTGCGGCCACAGCGCTGCGCAGTATCACAGTATCGCCGGAAAGAAGGGACAGTGTCTGGCTTTGTATCAGCATAGTTTCGCCCCCAATTTAAAGCTGGGTCAATTATAATTCGCGCATTTGTACATGTCAATCAACTCAAAGCAAAAAACTTTGCTTTACCTATTGACTTAATGACCTGGCTGTGCTATTATATTCAAGCAGAACAAATATCGCGGGGTAGAGCAGTTGGTAGCTCGTCGGGCTCATAACCCGGAGGTCGTTGGTTCAAATCCTTCCCCCGCAACCATAAAAGTTCCGAAAATCATTGATTTTCGGAACTTTTTCTTTGTTTTGCGGCTTAAAAGTTCAGCCTACTTTCGCCGAAATCGCGCTGACCCAAACCCGGACCCAGATGCGGATATCAGCGGATAGGACGGGAAAGGATTTGTTGGGGGATTTGCGAGCAAAATTGCAGCGGCAGGAAAAATTTTTGAGGAAACTAATATATAGCCACTGCCTTTTTTTGATTATAGCGACGCAATTTCTGACTTCTGTTGGCAGGGCTTTTACAAAACATACCATCCTAGATCT
>CAYFSB010000049.1:2213-9210 GCA_964345655.1 uncultured Oscillospiraceae bacterium | reverse complement strand
GGACTGGAACACCATCCCAACATGGGAGCGGTACTCCGCCGCATTGACGCCTCTGCCGATAACATTCTTCCCATGATACAGTATTTCCCCTGAGCTTGGGGTTTCCAGCAGGTTTATGCACCTCAGAAGTGTGGATTTGCCAGAGCCGGAGGCACCTATAATGCTTATCACATCGCCCTTTTCAACAGTAAAGTCGATGTCTTTCAGCACCAGATTGCTGCCAAAGGCTTTTGACAGGTGATTGACCTGTAAAATAAGTTCACCCATGTCAGCGCTCTCCTTCCCTGCTGTTGTAGCGGCTCTTTTTTGAGGACGTCTGGATATCCCTGTATTCCTTGCTATGCTCGTCAAAGGGGCTGCCCTTGTCCGGGTGGTTATAGGTGCCGGCAGTCATTGTGAGCTGGTCGGTCTGGACAAGCTCATAACTGCTGCTCCCGTCCAGCTTCTTCTCAATTCTGCGCAGGATGAACGAGGCCAAGAGAGTCATTGTCAGATATCCCACCATCTCCACAGTGGCCGAGGGAAAATAGAGATAGCTTGCGCCAACCGCCGCTCTGTGCGCGGAGAAGAAGTCCGGAAAGCCTATTATAAACATGACGGAGGTGTCCTTCACGTTTATGATAAAGTTGTTGCCTATCTGGGGCATGATATTGCGCAGCGCCTGAGGCAGGATAACACTGGTCATGGTCTGCACATGGTTCATGCCGATAGCCTTTGCGCCCTCTGTCTGGCCGGGGTCTATGGATATGATGCCGCCGCGCACAGACTCGGCCATATATGCGCCGGTGTTGATCGACACAACCAGAATAGCCGCCGCCCACACGCTGTTAAATCTCACCGCGTTATCTGTAAAATACGGCAAACCGTAATACAGGAACACCGCCTGCAAAACCATGGGAGTTCCCCTGAACACCTCGACATATATGCGCACTATTGCGCGAATCAGGCCCAGACAGAATTTCTTTACGGGTGAATCCGATTTGGTATAGTGAATAGTGTTTAATACACCGCAGATAAAGCCTATGAGGCAGCCAATTGCAGTAGCGACCAGCGCCAAAATAAGCGTGGATCTTATACCGTTGAGATAGCTTCCTCCGTATTTAGCCCATAGCTTGCCGATGTCAGAGGCAAGCTGTACAAATTTATCCATGGGGCGACTCCCTTCTGTGCTCAATGCTGGGGCGGGAGCATATTTTTGCGCCCGCCCCGTTATTTTAAATACGCTTTAATTACTCACTCAGCGGCTGTATCTCAATGGCCTGAGCCATCAGATCGTTGAAATCATCCACGGTCATGGTGGAGAGGAAGCTGTCAATAAGCTCACGCAAAACGGTATTGCCCTTCATGAGAGAGATACCGATATTGACGTTCTCCGCCCGGACCTCATCTGAAAACTGGAAGTCACCGTCGGTGCCGGAGAAGTCCAGGATCTTCATGTCGGGATAAGCGGCTACGGCGCCCTGGGCCGTGGGCATATCTGTGCATATGAAATCAACTGTATCAGTCTCAAGCGCCATGAGCATTGCGGGGGCAGTCTCTGCTGCGCTCTGGATCACAGCCCCGTCTATCTGCGGCAGGCACTGATCATACCAGATAGTGGCCAGCTGGGCGGTGCAGGTTGCTCCGGACAGATCTGCAATGCCGGCAGCATTGGCATAGGCACCGTCAGCCTTGGTGACACACACGATAGTTGCGTAGAAATATGGGCCTGCAAAATCTACCTGCTCTGCACGCTCGGCTGTCATAGACTGGCCGGCGATAACGGCATCAAAGCTTCCGGTCTGGACACCAGGTACAAGAGAGTCCCAGTCAGACTGTATAACTTCCAGCTCCCAGCCGTTTGCCTCGCAGATCATCTTGCCTATCATAACGTCATAGCCGTTGGCATATGAGCCGGGCACGTTGGATATTGGCACAGCGCCGTTGGCGTCGTCGTTCTGGGTCCAGTTGTAGGGCGCGTAGGCGCACTCCATTGCTATGGTGAGCACACCGTCCTCTACTCCGGAGGGCACGGATGTGTCTGCCGTGCCGGTTTCGGCAGCGGCGTCAGTGGCGGCAGGAGTCTGCTGAGTCTGCCCGCAGGCGGCAAAAGCCAGCAGCATCACAAGGGCCAGCAGCATTGCAGTAATCTTCTTCATTTTCTTTCCTTTCCAACCCCAGGGGTTTTCCGGCTTACAAGTCCCAGCCGGCGGGAAAATAAAAAATGAACCGCCTGTCAAGCGGTTCATAGAAAATCGGTTATACGCAAATGCAGCATTTTCCGGTATTCCTCGATAGCGCTTCACAAAACACATGTGACAGTCCGTCAGATATTCTCTGACGCCCCAGCATCGGAAACTCAGGCATTTCTCCGACACTTCGGCGGTGTTCCCTTTCACGTCCTGCGGCTGCCTGCCCTTGCCTGACGTTACTTTTGAAAACCGCGCCTCTATCTAAGCGATTCAATTTTGTTTACCCTAACATCGGATTTGAATTATGTCAATACCAAATCCGCTTTTTTTATAAGTTTTGGCATAATGCAAGAACCCCGGATGCTCTTTCGCGCTTTTTCTATGTAAATTGTGATATAAAAATCTGCTTCATATAGCTTCAGGCCAATCCATGCGGATATCACCGGTGTTTCATCCGTTCAAAAACTTCTGCTGCCGTATTAGGCGATTTCCGGCATTTTGACTACGAAAATTTTTTTATTTCTTCAAGAAAAGCCTTCCCGTATCTTGATGCCTTGACTTTGCCCACTCCGGAGACATCCATAAATTCACCCATGTTTTTCGGTGCCTTTGCTGCCATATCACTTAACGTGGCATTGGAAAAAATTATATAGGCGGGCACGCCTTCGTTCTGTGCCAGACGCAGCCGAAGCGTCTTGAGTGCGGAAAGCAAGTCGTTTTCCGGCTCCTCACCGACGCGAGATTTCTTTCCGGGTTTCTTCTTTTCTAATGCAGACGGCGCGGCGGCCGCCATAAGCACTGTCTTTCCGCGATACAGCACATCGCCCGAACTGCCTGTCAGCATAATGCCGCCATGTGCCGTGTCCGTCTCAAGATAGCCTTCTGACTCAAGCAATTCCATATAGTCCCTGATTTTTCCACGCTCAACGCCCTTCATCAGGCCGTAAGTAGTCAGCTTGTCCAAGCCCAATTCCAGCACCCGCCGTTCTGCGCTGCCGCAAAGCGTCCTTATGATCAGCGTCGCCCCTACGGAATAGCCCAGTTTGTCATATGCCCGCCTGACACAGGATAGTATCATCTGAGCCTGCGGCGTGATATCAAGCAGCGTGTAATTCGCCCTGCAGTTACCGCAGTTTCCGCAGCTTTCCCTGTGGCTCTGCCCAAAATAAGAAAGTATACAGGCTCTCAGACATACCGTGGTCTTGCAGTAATCTATCATGCTGTTCAGCCGCTTCATATCCTGCGCTATCACCGCAGCGCGCTCCTCATCCGACAGCTCTTCGTTTGCCCCGGAGTGCTGAATCAGAAATTTTGCCATCTGAATATCCGAAGGTGAATACAGCAGCAGGCAGTCAGCTTTTTCGCCGTCGCGGCCGGCCCGTCCTGCCTCCTGATAATATGCTTCAAGACTTTTCGGCATATTGAAATGTATTACAAACCCCACATTGGACTTGTCTATTCCCATGCCAAAAGCATTTGTCGCAACCATGACCTGACAGCGGTCAAAAATAAAATCCTCCTGATTGTTTCTGCGCTCCTGGTCGCTCAGACCGGCATGGTACCTTGTGGCCAAAATGCCGCAGCCGCACAGTGATTCACATACAGATTCCACACTCTTTCGCGTGGCACAGTAGACAATACCGATCTTCCCACGCCGTTCTTCTATAAGAGCGCGCAGGGATGCCATCTTGTTTTTTGGGCGGAGCACTTCAAAATTCAGATTAGGCCGGTCAAAACCTGTGATGCGCTTAAGCGGTTCAGTCAAATGCAGGCTTCTCTCAATGTCATCCTGCACCAGTTTTGTAGCCGTGGCCGTAAACGCGGCAAGCACCGGGCGGCCTGGCAATTTTTCAATAAAATCGGGAATACGCATATAGCTTGGTCTGAAATCCTGTCCCCACTGGGATATACAGTGGGCCTCGTCCACCGCGACCAGAGAAATTCTGAGGCTTCTGGCAATCGCCGTAAAGCCATCATTATCCAGCCGCTCCGGGGCCACATATACGATCTTGTATTTTCCAAGGCGCATACCGCGGTACGCCGCCTGCATCTGTTCCGCGCTGAGAGAACTGTTGATATATGCCGCGTTTACCCCGGCATTTTTCAGGGCCATAACCTGATCCTTCATCAGTGAAATAAGCGGAGAGATAACTATCGCAAGCCCCTCCAGCATAAGCGCGGGCACCTGATAACACAGACTTTTTCCTCCTCCGGTGGGCATAACGCCTAAAACATCCCGGCCTCCGATAATCGCGTCTATTATCTCCTCCTGGCCGTCTCTGAAAGAAGCATGGCCAAAGTATTGCTTCAGCACCTGAAATTTATCCGTATTTCTCACCTCCGCGCACCACATTTCTGTCCCGCCCCCGTCTTACTCGCCGCATCCGTGGAAGGCAGTCCAAGCCGTATGTATTATACCGCATTATAGCGCCGTGTCAAAGCCCTGTCCTATCGTGCTGCCTCCTGAGAAAAGGCCGAGAAAAATGTCATTCTGGGCACGGGCCAAAGCCCTCCCCCTTTAAAATGTATCCATCGGGGAGAGGTTCTCTGGCATTGCAGCGCAGAATGACATGTTTTCTCCAGTTTAACTGGCGGAAAGATTATTCCGTTCTCAGTGCCTCAACCGGGTCCTTCTTGGCGGCAAGCCCTGAGGGTATAAGTCCGGCCACAAAGGTGAGAACAACGCTTATTATCACAAGCCCCACAGCGCCCTCCCATGGCAGCACTGAATTGAGCGAATAGATGCCCGTGAGGTCATGGACAATGATATTGATCGGGATGTTCAGCAGTATGGTCATCACAATGCCGATGACCCCGGCGGTAAAGCCGATTATAAATGTCTCCGCATTGAACACCCTTGACACGTCCTTCTTGGAGGCGCCTATAGCCCGGAGAATACCTATCTCCTTGGTGCGCTCAAGCACGCTTATATAGGTTATGATGCCTATCATTATCGAGGACACTACAAGTGAAATCGCCACAAACGCGATAAGCACATAGCTTATTACATTGATAATTGTGGTAATGGAGCTCATCAGGATTGCCACCACGTCGGTGTAGTTTATCTGGTCCTCCTCGTCCACAACATCATTGTAATGGGTAATTGCCTCGGAGATATTGTCCTTATCCTCAAAGGTAGATGCGTATATATTTATAGTGCTGGGACTGTCCAGATCCACATAGCCAAGCTTTTTTAGCGTGTCCTTAAGGCTGCTCTCGGAATACACCGGCGGCATTGCATTGTCATATATCCAGAGATAATCACTGTCCTCCAGCGCAATAAGCTGAAAATCTGCTGTGAGAGTCTCATCCGAAAGGTTACCGTAGAGCGCCTTCATTTGAACGGCATACTGCTCCTTTACCTGCTGGGCCATCATCTGCCTGACATAGCTGAACAGGGTATCGTCATCCATCTGCTCCAGCATTGAGGAATACTCCGGATAATAATCCAGCACCATTTTCTCCACCTCGCTGCGCGTGGTGCCGTCCATCTGCTCGTCGATAAGCTCCTGTACGTAATCATCCTCCGGCTCAGACATAAACTGGACATAGATGTCGGCCAGCTCCTCTGTTGTGGCTCCCGCAATATAATCCACGGCCGCCTGAATCTTGCGGCTGTTGGTAAGCGCCTCATCCTCCCTGTCCAAAAACGGCAGGCCTGTAAACACCTCATGCTCAGTATCCTCAAGCTGTCTCTTTACAAGGTCCTTATCCGCGGCCTGAGCCATAATATATTCCACCAGATCATGGGTATAGCCGATAGCTCCGGTGAGCATTCCGGACACAGAATCGTCGTTTTGCCGTATGACGCCTACGACCTTCACCTCAAGGCCGTTATTGTAAAGTGTCCTCAGGCCAAGCTCCTCTGCGGACAGGTCTACATACTCCCCCGTCTGCTCGTCATGGCTGTATTGGTCAGCCGGATAGATATACCTGAAGGTTTTACCGCAGATTTCCTCATAGCTCCAGCTCTCGGTCTCGCTGGCCACTGTGTTTTGAGAGATAAATGACTGCATCTCCTCAGTTATGCTGCTGTTGGATTTAAGTCCGAGGGTATACAGCACCATGTCTGATATCTCATTATTTTTATCCACCACCAGTATGACCTCGTCATATTTTTCCGGCCATGTACCGTACAGCAGGTCATACTGCTTCTTAAGAAGCGCGTTTATTGCCTCGCCGTTTTCTCCGGGCAACATCTCCTGCCAGACATTGGCAACAGAATAATAAGCGCCGTAGGTGTCAAAAAACGAGCTGTAGTCCCCGCCGTAGGTGGCGCTCATAGCATTCTGCAAAAGCTCCACAATATCTGTCTTGACTATATTCCCGTCTACATCCTCCGCGTATAGATTCATATCCAGGTCATAGGAGTACTGAATGGAGCTCACATACTGGGATATCTCACTGTCCCCGCTTTCAAGATAAGTCTTGAAGGCTTTCAGGTTGTTGGTCTCCTTTTCAGCGGAGACAAGAGAGTTCATCAGGTCATACAGTATAGTGCTGGAATAAACTGCGTCCTTGTCGTGCTGGTTCTCCTCAGCCTCAGCATGAATACCCATGAGGGATGACATCATGCCTGTCATGTCCACACTCTCCGCCTGAATGGTTATCGGATAGCTTGAGAGGGTGTCCTCCTGTACCTTATCAATATAATTTTGTATGCCGTTTGAAAGGGACATTATAAGCGCAATGCCTATAATACCTATGCTTCCGGCAAAAGCAGTCAGAATTGTTCTGACTTTCTTGGTGAACAGGTTGTTGGTTGAAAGCGCCAGTGCAGTGAAAAAGCTCATTGAAGTCTTTGAGCCTGAGGCCTCTGCCCGCGG
>CAYFSB010000049.1:0-2203 GCA_964345655.1 uncultured Oscillospiraceae bacterium | reverse complement strand
CTGCCTGTGCCGTGTAGGGGTCGCTGTCATCCACTATGAGGCCGTCCTTCAGCCTGATAATGCGGCTGGCATAGCCGTTTGCCAAATCCGGATTGTGGGTGACCATTATTATAAGCTTGTCTTTGGAGATGTTTTTTAGTATCTCCATTATCTGCACTGAGGTGTCGGAGTCCAGGGCGCCGGTGGGTTCGTCGGCAAGAAGGATATCAGGGTCGTTTACCAGGGCGCGGGCGATTGCCACACGCTGCATCTGGCCGCCGGACATCTGATTTGGCTTCTTGTTTATCTGGTCGCCCAGCCCAACCTTTTCCAGCGCTTCTGTGGCGCGCTGGCGGCGCTCAGACGGCGCAACGCCTGAGAGCGTCAGCGCCAGCTCAACATTTGACAAAACTGTCTGATGCGGTATAAGGTTATACGACTGAAAAACAAATCCTATAGAGTGGTTTCTATAGGCATCCCAATCCCCATCGGAAAACTTCCTCGTGGATTTTCCGTTTATGATAAGGTCTCCGGAAGTGTACTGATCCAGTCCTCCGATAATGTTCAGCAGTGTTGTCTTGCCGCAGCCGGAGTGACCCAGTATTGCCACAAACTCACTCTTTCTAAACTCAAGGTCAATGCCCTTGAGCGCATGAACCGTGGAATCACCGGCAAGATAGTCTTTTTTGATGTCCTTTAGTTTGAGCATTGTATTCCCTTCCATGGTAATAATTTATTGACATGTCCACTAAACTGCGGTAAAATGTCAGGGCTGTGAAGTGATATGCTTCCGTAGCTCAGCAGGATAGAGCATCCGCCTCCTAAGCGGAAGGTCGCGCGTTCGAATCGCGCCGGGAGTGCCATACTGGGGCGCGCTGCCTCTCCAAAACGAAGAACCGGTCTGTGGACTGGTTCTTTTTTTCTATGTTTCGGACTTAAAAAAGCAGAAGCTGGCATATATCGCCCGCTCCACTTTTTTCCCATCGCAAAAGCATACGTAGCAAACGACGTATATTTTAGCACGGAAATATTCTTTTGTCTGCAAAGTGCCGAAGTATTAATTTCCTGTTCATATTTATTTTCTTTACAATCAGCGCTCTGCCTCGGCTGGAAATATCTTTACATTGATTCCCCGGCAGCGGTCAATTAAAATCTACGGGAGGTGTATTAACATGAAAATCAAACCCGTAGTGCGCCGGATGCTGTCTATGTGTCCGGACGCATGGTACATATTTATTCGCAGTATCCAATTATGTTGTCTGCTGCTCTGCGCGTTCATTCTCCTTCTGGAATGGAACGGCAGCATGTCAGAAAAATATGAGCTGTACAAAACCGCTATGGCATTAAGCGAGATTTGCCAGGCGCTGCTGCTTATTGCGGTCATCGCCTCCGTGTGTATAGAGGACGTTCAAAGCTGAAGAGACAAAAATTCCTCCCGGCCCATGACTGCATTCAGCACATCCAGCAGGGCGTCTGCTGTCAGGTGTTCAGGTAGATACATGCTTTTTATCAGCTGTGCCCGCAGCTCCCGGCTCCCGGCTCTGCCGCTGAGTCCTTTCGCATACATGTCGGCCTTACTTATTCTCTCTGGGGATTTTGGCTCCGCTTCAGCATCCTCAAACGTGGCCCCCGCGCGGATAAGCGATTGAAGAAGCACCTGCGGTCTCATCCCCTCCACACCCAGTTTTCCCTCTTTGGACGGGCTGCTCTTTCTCCGTTCCTTGCCTGAGATATCCGGAGTATAGGCATGCTTGACCAGTGCCGGATCAACGCAGGACTTGATAAAATTCCGTATTACAAAGCCCGCCCCATCTGAGTCTGTAAGGACAACAAGCCCTCTGGCGGCAGCCATAGTGCGCAGGAGCTTCTGCTTTTGGACATCATTGAATATGCCAAAGCCGGAGGTCTCAAGTATAACGGCGTCCACCACTTGACTCAGGGCGTTTTTGTCATACCGGCCCTCCACGACTATTACTTCTTTCACTCTATTCATCCATCTCACCTGCCGCGATGCGCAATACCGCCTCTTTAAGCAGTTCCCTGTCGTCTTGGGAGCTGCTTTTTATTCTGTAGTCCGTCTCCGCGCACAGCTCAACGGCACGCCTGAGCTGTGCCATTGTAAAGCCTCTGGCCGAATTAATGAGCTTGTTTGCAATGTACTCATATTTTATTGAACAGACCTCCATCACATACTTTGCGCCCAGCCCCTGTTCAAGCGCCAGCC
>CAYFSB010000048.1:0-9311 GCA_964345655.1 uncultured Oscillospiraceae bacterium | reverse complement strand
GAAATGTTCGCCGCAGGCGGACGTTGAGGCACAGAGCGCAGTGCAGCTTTCTCGTTGACAAAGTCCTGCGGACTTTGTCGACGAATTAAATCATGGGCAGTCAGACTGCCCATGATTTTTTTAGACTGTACGAGCCAACAATGGCTTTTTTAATTGTTGAGCGAATCGGTAAACCGGAGGAAGGCCGCCTTGCCTTCTGCGTCCCGCTTGTAGACTCCGGCGTCAGTCAGCACTTGCAGGAACACCGCGCCCACCTCACGGCGGAGTATCTCGTCCGCATTTTCAGCGGTCAGGGTATTTGCTGCCATTATCTCCTCCGCCCAGTCGGCGTGGGGAGCCAGAGCGGCGCTGGCGCGCAATTCAGCTCCGGAGAGCATGGCCTGCTTCAGCTCCTCCAGCTCAGATTTGAGCCGGGAGGGCAGCACCGCAAGACCCATTACCTCGATAAGCCCGATGTTTTCCTTCTTAATGTGGTGGAGCTTCTGGTGCGGATGATATACACCGAGAGGAAACTCCTCAGTGCAGATATTGTTCCTCAGCACCAGATCCATCTGGAAGTTTTCGCCCCGCTTTCTGGCAATGGGGGTAATGGTGCTGTGGGGAACACCGTCGGTGCAGGCATAGATAAAAGCGGCCTCGTCGGTATAGCCACGCCAGGCAGTGAGTATCCGGTCCGCCAGGGCGACGATCCGGTCAGAGTTGGGTGCGGTGAGACGGATGACGGACATGGGCCATTTCACGATTCCGGCGCCTACGTCCTCAAAACCTTTAAAGCACAGCTCAGTCTCCACCGGAGCCTTGGCCATTGCAAACTCATACCGCCCGCCCTGAAAATGGTCGTGACTTAAAATGGAGCCGCCCACAATGGGCAGGTCTGCGTTGGAGCCCACAAAATAGTGGGGAAACTGCCGCACAAAGTCAAAGAGCTTGCAGAACGCGGCTCTGTCGATCTTCATGGGGGTGTGCTCACCGTTGAGAACTATGCAGTGCTCATTATAGTACACATAAGGGGAATACTGCCAGTACCACTGACTGCCCGCAATGGTCACGGGGAGAATGCGGTGGTTTTGCCGGGCTGGGTGGTTCATCCGGCCGGCGTAACCCTCGTTCTCGGCGCATAGCTGGCATTTTGGGTAGCCCGCCTGAGGCGCAAGCCGCGCCGCGGCAATGGCCCTGGGGTCTTTCTCAGGCTTTGAGAGATTGATGGTGATGTCAAGAGGGCCGTACTCGCAGTCGAAGACCCAGCGCATATCCTTTGCGATGCGGTCACGGCGTATATAGTCGGTATTCCGGCTGAAATCATAGTACCAGTCGGTGGCGGCCTCCGGGCTCACAGCGTATTTTTCCGCGAAACGGCGGCGTACCTCATGGGGAAAGGGGGTGACTGCCCCCATAAGCTTTGTGTCAAACAGGTCGCGGGCGGTGATGTTGTCGTCCAGCAGGCCCCGCTTCACCGCGTCGTCTGTTAGTGCGGCGAGTATTTCAGGCAGGGCAGCCTCTACCGGGGGACAGTCCTCCACAGAGTCCAGACCCATTATCTCCAGCAGACGGTTAAAAACGAAAAACTCGTCCCCACTCTCTATCAAACCCTTTTCAAGGGCGTATTTTATAAGTGCGTCAATATATGCTCTCATAGCTCCTCCAACAATACTCCGCCGCTGCGCCTGATGGACAGGACCTGACAGCTTCCGCTGCCCAGAACTCTGTCTGTCTCGGCTCTGAAGGACTCCAGCTCATCCACAGGCACAAAGGCCTGTATGGTGCCTGCAAAGCCGCCGCCGTGTACACGACAGGCGCCGCGGCCGCCCAAAAGCTTCTCCGTCAGTGCCAGCGCAAAGGCCAGCTCCTGATGGACAGTGTTCCCGGTAGGGACGACATTTTGCAAATACATCCATGATGACCGGCCGGACAGCGTTACCAGAGCCAGAAACCGCTCAAAATCGTTCTCTCTCAGCGCCTGTACCTGCCCGTCCACCCGCTTGTTCTCCTCATAGATGTGTATGGCCCGGAGCACCGCCCGGTCACCGGCGGCGGCGCGCACTTCACTGATGCGCCGGTAGAACTCTTCCTCCGGCACCTCACGCAGATGCTCTTTCCCAAACACCAGGCAGACTTTTTTCAGCTCTCCCGGAATGGCTGCATACTCATCCGTAAGATCAGCATGGTCCGCTCCGGAGTTTATTATGCACAGGGCGTAGCCGCATTTGGAAAAGTCAAAGTCAATTGGCTCCACAAGCGGCTTTTTGCTGTTGGCAAAGTCTATGGTCACAATATTGCCCACTGCGGAAGCGGTCTGGTCCATAAGGCCGCAGGGTTTGCCGAAATACACGTTCTCCGCATACTGGCCCAGCTGGGCTATCTCAATGGGGCTGAATCCGCAGTGGCAGATATGGTTTATAATGGTGCCTATAAGCACTTCAAAGGCAGCGGAGGATGAAAGACCGCTGCCTGGAAGTACGCTTGAACTGATATAGGCCTGAAAGCCACGGAGCCTGTGGCCGCGCTCAGCATTTCCGGCGGCAATGCCGCGGATAAGCGCGGCGGTATTGCCCTTTTCCTCCGGGCGGACGGCCAGCTCCGCCAGATCTACACGGCAGGGGGGATAACCCTCGGACACCACGCATATGGGCCCGTCGCCGTTTAAGGCCACGGCGGCCGCCGTGTCAAGGCTGACAGCTCCCGCAAGAACCCGGCCAAGCTGATGATCGGTATGGTTGCCGCCCAACTCCGTGCGGCCGGGGGCGGAGAAAATAAACTCCGCCGGACGGCCGTAATAGTCGCTGAATTTCTTCTTCAGCCCTTCATACATGGCTGTGCCCTCCAAGATGATCTTCATTTTATTTGCGCACCAGATATTTGCGCATATCCAGCGAGCAGGCAGCCAGAATAATGGCGCCCTTGATAATGTACTGGAGGCTGGGGTCTATGCCCAGCATGGACAGAGCCACGAATATTATGCGCAGTACGAACACGCCCAAAACTATGCCGCTTATCTTACCGGTGCCGCCTACAAAGGACACGCCGCCTATTACGCAGGCCGCGATAGCGTCGCATTCATAGTTGAGACCTGCCGACTGGGTGATGGAGCTGATGCGCGCGCCCTCAATAAAGCCCGTAAAGCCGTACATGGCGCCGGCAAGAGTGTGTACCAGAACGGTGGTCCAGAAGACGTTGACGCCGGAGACCTTTGCAGCCTCGGCGTTGGAGCCCACGGCAAACATGTTTTTGCCAAAGGTGGTCTTGTTCCAGATAAACCACATGAGCGCCACCAGCAGTACAGCGTACAGCACGTACAGCGGGATGGAGATCCTGCCGTATTTCGCGGTGTTGAACTCTATAAGCGGAGCGGTGACCACATCCTTATAATTCTGGGACAGGCCGGAGACCGGCTGGCCGTTGTTGCCGTTGAGCATGAAGAAAATAAGGATAAGGCCGTAGGTTATAAGCTGAGTGGCCAAGGTGACGATAAAGGGATGCAGGCTGAACTTGGCCACGAAGAAGCCGTTTACAAGGCCGATTATTGCGCCCACAAGAAGCACACAGAGTATTACCACCAGAATCCAGCCCGGAGTAATGGCCGGAAGATTGGCGAACATCTTTCTGGATATCTCAGGGTTTTGCAGCAGCGCGCCGGCAATGGCGGCTGTGAGACCTACCACGCGGCCGCCTGACAGGTCGGTGCCGGTGAGCACTATACAGCCGGCTATGCCCAGAGCCATTGGCAGGGACGCGGCGGCCAGAGAGACGATGTTTACAATGGAGCCGGGGCTGACAAAGTTTTTATTCTTTACTGCGGTATAGATGATGAAGATCACCATCAATATGTAGAGCGCGTTATTGAGAAAACTGTCAGACCAGAAGCGGCGCTTGTCACGGCTGTCAAGCCTCCGGTATTCCTCTGCAGTGCGCTGCAGATTTTTTACAGGGTTTGTCATGCTGCGGCCTCCTTATACATATTTTGCGGCCAGACGCATTATATCTTCCTGTGTAGTGGCTCTGGCATCCACTTCCCCGGCCAGCCGTCCGCCGGACATCACAAGTATCCGGTCGCATATTCCCAGCAGCTCCGGCATTTCCGAGGAGACCACCAAAACGGTCTTCCCCTTGTTCGCCAGATCCAGGATAAGCTGGTATATCTCATATTTCGCGCCCACGTCGATACCGCGGGTGGGCTCATCCAACAGCAGTACCTCAGGCTCGGTCAAAAGCCAGCGGCCTATTATGACCTTCTGCTGGTTGCCGCCGGAGAGAGAACGTATCTTGGTCTCCTGAGACGGCGTCTTGGTGCGCATGGCGTCGATGGACCACTGGGTATCCTTCTTCATGGAGCGCCCGCTCAGGTATATGCCGAAACGCAGGTGCTTTTTCAGGCTGGATATGACGGTGTTCTCGCGCACGTCAAGAATGGAGAAAATGCCGGTGGACCGGCGCTCCTCGGTCAAAAGGGCAAAGCCGTTTCTGATGGATTCTCTTGAGTTGCGGTTTTTGCAGACCTTGCCGCCCAGAGTAATGGTGCCGGTCTTCCGGGTGGCCACGCCGAAGATGTTCTCCAGAGTTTCGGTCCTGCCGCTGCCGTCCAGTCCTGCCAAACCCAAAATCTCGCCCCGTCGGGCTTCAAAGGAGACATCCTTCAGCAGGGAATATTGGGCGGTGAGATTTTCTACCTGCAGATAGGTCTCGCCAGGTTTGTTGGTCTTGGGCGGGAACTGATTGTTCAGCTCACGGCCGACCATGAGGCGGATAATGTCGTTGACCTCCAGCTCCGAGGCGGGATTTGTGGCCACGTTGGCCCCGTCGCGCATGACGGTGATAACATCGGAAATCTGTTTTATCTCCGCCATCTTGTGAGAGATATATATGATGCCCATGCCCCTGTCGCGGAGCATGTTAATAATCTTAAACAAATGCTCGACTTCTTCCTCAGTAAGCGAGGATGTGGGTTCGTCAAAGACGATGACTTTTGAGTTGTAGGAGACAGCTTTGGCAATTTCCACCATCTGCCGCTGGGAGACGGGCATGGTGCTCATTATTCTGTGGGGGTCCACATCAATACCAAGCTCAGTGAATATTGCCATAGTGTCACGGTACATCTTTTTCTCGTTGACCATTACTCCGCCTATCTGCGGATAGCGGCCAAGCCAGATATTGTCCATAACAGAGCGCTTGAGAGCCTGATTCAACTCCTGATGCACCATGGCCACGCCGTTTGTCAGCGCCTCCTTGCTGCTTTTGAAGTTAATTTCCCTGCCCTCAAGATATATATTGCCGCTGTCCTTGCTGTAAATACCGAAAAGACACTTCATAAGCGTGGATTTGCCGGCGCCGTTTTCTCCCATAAGGGCATGGACCGTGCCTTTTTCCAGTTGCAGGGAGACATGATCCAAAGCCTTGACGCCGGGAAACGTCTTGGTGATATCCGTCATTCTCAGCAGGATATCCTGATCCATACCTTTTCCCTCCCGTATTTTTTTCACAGACCGATTTGCCGATTTAAAAGGGGCAGCTGCCGCCGAACGACAGCTGCCCCCGATTACAGGTTTGCTGGTTTAAAAATTATGCAGTGTAAGGAGCGTAAGCCACGAAGAGCTTGTTGGCGATACCGTCGGCAACAGTGTACATGTCGGCGGAAGCGGCGATGGCGGCGATGGCGTCTGCCATTGCGGTGCCTGCGCCAGCGGCCTCAACTGCTGCTGTGATAGCGGCGGCCATGCCCTCGGCATCCTGCTTGACAGTGCCGGTCATCTTGCCTGCGCCGATGAGTTCCTTGGCGGCGTCGGTAGCATCAACACCGAACACGGGGATGGGCTTGGCATCGGCAGCACCGGTGTTGTAGCCGGCCTGCTCAAGAGCGGAGATGCAGCCCTCTGCCATGTTGTCGTTGTTGCAGATGATGACCTCAATCATGTTGCCGTTGGCCTCGTTGAACTGGGAGAGGTTGGTGTTCATGTAGTCAAGAGCTGCCTGTGCGGACCAGGAGCCGTTCAGGTCTACCTGATACTTGGAGGTGTTGGCGGGGTCAAAGTACTCCATTGCGGGCTTGCCGGCGGCAGTGATAACAGCATCGGCATCCTCAACACCGTACTGGGTGCGGTAGATAGCCTCAACGTTGGCCTCGTCGCCCTTGAACATTGCGTAGGAGATAACGCCATCAGCGTTCAGGTCAAGTGCGTCATAGTTTGCAACTACATAGTCGCCAACCATTTTGCCCTGCAGGTGGCCGGCTTCAGGAGCGTCGGTGCCGATGAAGCAGATGTTGGCGTTGGCGCCAAGGACAGTGCCCTCTTCGCCGTCAGCCTCGATGGCGCGGTTGAAGAATACCACGGGCACACCGTTTGCCATGGAGATGATCTCGTTGGCAACATCGGGGGAGCCGGAGGTGACCATGTTCACGACCAGGAGATTGTAGCCGTCGGTGATGGCAGTCTGGATCTGCTCGTTCTGAGTGGTCTGGTTGTTGTTGCCGTCAAAGTTCTGGAAAGTGATGCCCTTTGCGGTCAGCTCGGAATCCAGAGCGGTACGTACGGTGGAGATGTAGGTGTCGGAGAAGGCATAGTAAAATACGCCGACCTTCAGTGCGGTCCCCTCAGCGGCGGTATCGGCAGGAGCCTCGGTGGCTGCGGGTGCAGCGGTGGTGCCGCAGGCGCACAGCGCGAATACCATGCAGAGTGCAAGAAGCATTGCAAGAATCTTTTTCATTGCGTGTTCCTCCATAAAAATTTTTGTTCTCTGGCATTATCACCAGAATACAACTTAATTTTAGCAGAGAAAAACAGAAAAACAATGCGAATACTTACGATGAATGTTAAATATCTTATTTTATTTTTTTACTCATGTCAAAAAAACCACATGGTTTTTGTGCCTTTTTCACAAATTACCCAAAGGCAAACAGAGCCTTCTGACTCTCAGGGGTGAACATGTTCTCCTTTGTAATAATGGTTGTGGAGGTGTCGATAAGCTCCTGTGGGTCATAGCTGGAGCCCTCCAGAAGCTTCCACGCGGCCTCCACGCCCAGATATCCCATGGCATAGGGATTTTGCACGATGAGGGCGGACACGGCGCCTGTCTGCATTAAGTCTATGCACTTCACATTGGTGTCAAAGCCAACCATGCGCAGCTTGCCTTCCAGCTTCAGGTCGTCCACCGCCATGGCGGTGCCCACGGCCAGAGGCTCGTTGAAGCCCACAAGCACGTTTATCTCCGGATGTTCACGGAGAAGCTGTTCGGTCCCCTGCATGGCGGCCTCCGGCGTGGTCAGCACGTTTATGGTGTATATCCGGGAGGTCCTTGGATCCTTCAGCATCTCCTCACGAAAGCCCTCTTCCCGCTCCTGACCGTTGCGGCTGCCAAGGTCATAGTTGACTATGCCTACGACCAGAGTCTGAAAATCCGTGTCCAGAGCGGCGGCGGCGGTCATGCGCCCGGCCTGAACATTGTCGGTGCCGATGCGCACATTCACGCTGTCTGAATCCACGTCGCTGTCTATGACGACGATCTTTACGCCTTTCGCGGCGGCGGCGTCTATGGCGGCGGCGTTTTCCGTGTAGCTGATGGCGGAGAACACGATGGCGTCCGCGCCATCCTCCACGGCCTTGGCTATATACGCGTTTTGAGCCGCATAGTCCTCCTCGGTCTCAGGCCCGCAGATGCTAAGGTCAATGTTATATTCCGATTTGGCGGCGTTCGCCCCGGCGAAGGCCGCCTCCCAGAACTCCGTGTCGGTGGATTTGGCTACAAAGCTCACCTTGTATTGGGCACTGTTTTTGGATGTGCCGGCGGAGCAGCCGGTGAGGAGCAGAGCGGCCGTCAAAAGCAGAGCGATGCAGAGCTTAACGTTTTTCATATTCCGCCTCCTGACGCACCTTGGGCATGCGGATATATACCCGTGTGCCTTCGTCGGGGGTGCTGTCTATCTGTATCCCGTAGCGGCTGCCGAAATAGATCTTCAGTCTGTCGTTTACGTTTTTTATGCCTATGCCTGTGTGGTCGCTGCGCTCCTTGCTCATAATGGCCTCGATCTGGGCCCGGTCCATGCCGGTGCCGTTATCCTCCACGGTGAAGACGATGTCCTCTCCGTCGCTCTTTATGCTCACAAGTATACGGCCCTCATCCACAAGGCCGTTTATGCCGTGGTATATCGCGTTTTCAATTATGGGCTGAAGGGTTATCTTATTACACATGTAGTCAAGACAGCCGTCCTCCACCTGGAAAGAGTATTTGAACTGATTTTTATACCGGTAGGACTGAATCTGCAAATAACTCTCCGCGTGCTGCAGCTCACTGCGTATGGGGATGAGCTCGTGGCCCCGGCTGATGCTTATCCTGAAAAGCCGGGCGAGAGCGTTTACCATCTGCACTGCCTCCGCGTTCTTCCCCTGCTCGCACATCCAGGATATGGAGTCAAGGGTATTATATAGAAAGTGGGGGTTTATCTGAGCCTGCAGAGCGCGCAGCTCGGTCTTTCTCAGGTTTATTTCCTCGCTGCGGACGGTATCCACCAGCTTTTGTATTTTTATGACCATGTGGCTGAAGGATTCCGACAGCGTGCGCACCTCCTGCGCCCCGCCCACAGGCCGGTATGTGAAGTTGTCCGCATCCTGCTCAAACTGCTGCATGGCTGCGGCCAGACCCTGTATAGGCCGGGAGAGCACATGGGAGAGCATGGCGCTGATTATCACTGTGGCTATCAGTATTACAGCGGCGGCCACCAGAAGTATGCCGGCCACCTCCCGCACGCTGTCCGAGATAAGCTCCTGCACAAAGCTCACGCCTACCACCCGCCAGCGGCCGTTGTCCAGAGACTCTATGGTGTATATGACGCTGCCCTCCACATGGCTGCCGTCCTCAAGAGTGGATATAAGCTCTATGTTCTCGCTTTTGAGCGCTGAATATAAGAGCTGCTGCTGGGGATGATAGACGATGTTTCCGTCGTTGTCCATAAGAAAGCAGTAGCCCCGCTGGCCGATGCCCACGTCATTTATATAGGAAGAGATGTTGCTGCAGCTTATGTCCAGCGCGACCCAGCGCTCATCCCCGCCGGTGTCAAGCTCGGATATGAGAGTGACCACCCAGGGATAATAGCCCTCAAAAATGGATGTCACATGGGGCGCCGACACATAACCGTCATAGTAGACGGACATAAGCTTCGCACTGAAGGACAGGTTCTCCTGTATCTCCGGGCGCAGCTGATGGTTCAGGCTGTAACAGTTTATAAGCTGGCCGGCGGCGTCATAGGTGGTGGCCGCCACAACATCAGGGCGAATCTGTAAAAATACATCGAAAAACTCATCCCTGTCGGCCTCACCGCCCTCAAG
>CAYFSB010000047.1:5744-9412 GCA_964345655.1 uncultured Oscillospiraceae bacterium | reverse complement strand
CTGGTGCTTATTTTACATAAGCTATCTTACATTGTTCAATTTTCAAGGTACACTCGCGCGCCGGCCCTTTCGGGGCGAGAGCTTGATTACTATAACACACGAAGATGCTGTTGTCAAGGACTTTTTTCAATCATTTGCGATTGTTTTTTCTGTCCTTCGCAGCCTCGCCGCTGTGCTCTGTTCTCTCGCTCGGTGCTTGGATAATATAGCATCAGAAATGCCACTTTGTCAACACTTTTCTGACGCTTTTTTTAAATAATTTTACGCTTTCTAAATCTTGTGGTGCGGCCTGTTTCGGCCCACAAAATACCGCTCAACGCAGAGCGAACCTGCCTATGTACGGCAGCGGTTCTTCCCTGCCGGCGCTGGCGTTTGTCATGCCTTTGTAGATGCAGAATATGCGAAAAAGGGTGAACACCCAGCCGATTGGGATTATGGCGCCCACAATATCCGCAAGTACGCCGAAAACAAACAGCACCAGGCCCTGTTTTGCATGGAAGCGCGCAAATCCGTCGTCGGGGCAGAGCAGATACGGCAGGATAAACAGGACGCTCAGATAACTCAGCGCGGCCCAGACCTTGTTGTTCACAGCGGTCGGGCGCTGCCGGCCGGTGTCGGCGGTGCTGCCGCGGTTCACATAGCGCTCAGCCTTCTGCGCCTGGCGGCGGGCCTGCTGCTCCTGCTGCGCCTTCTGCGCCTGGCGGCGGGCCTGTTCCTCCTCTGCCCACTTGCGGCTGCGTTCCTTCTGCGCCTGACGCTGCTTCTCAAGCTGGGCTTTCAGCTCCTCGTTATCAAAAGCGTAGGCATGTCCCTCGCTTCTGTTTGTCTTCTTCTCGGCCTTTTTCGCCTCGGCTGTCTCATCATAGCCGCAGGCCAGGCACCGTGACTGCCCGTCCGGAATATATGCGCCGCATTTCTTGCAGTATGCCATATTTCCCTCCGCATAAAACTTTTTTGTGACATTATACTCCAGACGGGCTTTCTTTTCAACCGATTTTACGAGCAGAACCGGTGTTTTCCTATCTCTACTATAAGCGGTCTCGACCATATCCAGGCGCTGGTGGCGGTGTCCGGATTAAAATAGTATATGGCGCCGTAGCTTGGGTCGTAGCCGTCCAGCGCCTCCTGGGCCGCCCTGTATGCGCTCTCGCTTATGGGCTGGTCAAACTGCCCGTCCACCATACAGGTAAATGCCTCGGTCTGGTATACCACATCGGAGATGGTATTGGGAAAGGAGGCATGCTCCACCCGGTTCAAAATTACCGCTCCCACAGCCACCTGACCGATATACGGTTCGCCTCTGGCCTCGGCTGAGATCACGCGGGCCAAAAGGTACAGATCCCCGGACTGGCCTCCGCTCCCGCTCCCGCCGCCGCCTGAGGAGCCGGCGGCATTTATTCCCAGCGCCGCCAGTGTTTCGGCTCCCGCCTGTCCGTCAGCGGAAAGACCGTTTTTCTTCTGGAAGCTTTTTACGGCCTTTTCCGTGCCGCTGCCGTATATGCCGTCCACGGCGCCGTCATAATAACCCCAGTTTTTCAGATTGGTCTGTATCTGCGTGACCACATCTCCGCTGCTGCCCTTCTTATACAGCTCCGCCGCGGCGCTCTGGGCAAAGGCGATGATAAATATATTCACCGCGAATATGATTGCCACAGCCAGCAGGAGCCTCTTTCTTTCAGCGCTCATAAAATCACCCTCACAAACTTTTTTCAATAGTTTGTGAGGGTGATTTTATTCTTTTACAGGCTTTTACATAGCTCTTGTTTTGATTTCCTCTTTTATCTTCGCGATAAATTCATCTGTGGGCATCGCACCCAGATCCACGCCGCCGCGGGTGCGGACGGATACCGTACCGGCCTCGGCCTCCTTGTCGCCTACCACCAGCATGTAGGGCAGCTTCTGCATCTGGGCCTCGCGGATCTTGTAGCCTATCTTCTCATTGCGCAGATCGGTCTCCACGCGCACGCCTGCCGCCTGAAGCTTTTCGGCCAGTTCTTTGGCATAGGGCGCGGTTCTGTCGGTGATGGGCATAACAATGGCCTGTACGGGAGAGAGCCACCCGGGCAACGCACCGGCAAAGTGCTCGGTAATGAGGCCGATAAAGCGCTCGATCGAGCCGAACACCACGCGGTGGATCATGACGGGGCAATGCTTCTCCCCGTCCGCGCCGGTGTACTCCAGATCAAAACGGCCGGGCAGCTGATAGTCCAGCTGGATGGTGCCGCACTGCCAGGTACGGCCCAGGGAATCCTGTATATGGAAGTCCAGCTTGGGGCCGTAGAAGGCGCCGTCGCCGGGGTTTATCTCGTAGCTCTTGCCGATGCTGGTGATCGCCTCGGCCAGAGCGGCAGTGGCGATATCCCAGTCCTCCACGGAGCCGATATGGTCGTCGGGCATGGTGGACAGCTCTATCTTGTAGGGCAGGCCGAACTTGGAATACACCTCGTCAAACAGCTGGGCGATGCGGATGACCTCGTCCTTTATCTGATCCTTGGCAAGGAGGATGTGGGCGTCGTCCTGAGTAAAGCAGCGGACGCGGAACATGCCGTGGAGCGCGCCGGAGAGCTCATGCCGGTGGACAAGGCCCAGCTCGCCGTAGCGCAGGGGCAGCTCCTTATAGGAGTGCGGCTCCAGATCGTACACCAGAATACTGCCGGGGCAGTTCATGGGCTTTATGGCAAAGTCCTCCCCGTCGATAAGGGTGGTGTACATATTGTCCTTATAGTGGTCCCAGTGGCCGGAGGTCTCCCACAGGGTGCGGCGCATGATCTGTGGGGTGGATATCTCCACGTAATCCCACTTCTTGTGCACCTCGCGCCAGTAGTCGATAAGCGAGTTTTTCAGTATCATGCCTTTGGGCAGGTAGAAGGGGAAGCCGGGGGCCTCATCCCGGAAGGCGAACAGGCCCATCTCCTTGCCCAGCTTGCGGTGGTCGCGGCGCTTTGCATCTTCAATGCGCTCCAGATACTCGTCCAACTCTTCCTTCTTGGGGAAAGCCACGCCGTAAATGCGCTGCAAAGTCTGCCGGGTGCTGTCGCCCCGCCAATAGGCTGCGTTGCAGGCGGTGAGCTTAATTCCGTTGCCCTTGATGCGGCCGGTGGAGTCCAGATGGGGGCCGGCACAGAGATCCGTAAAGTCTCCCTGCTTATAAAAGCTGATCACGGCGTCCTCGGGCAGGTCGTTTATAAGCTCCACCTTATAGGGCTCCTCCCGCTCTTCCATAAACTTTATGGCCTCGGCGCGGGGCAGCTCAAAACGCTCAAGCTTTATCTTCTCCTTGCAGATCTTCCGCATCTCGCCCTCGATCTTCTCCATTATCTCCGGAGTAAAGGGGAAGGGTGAGTCCATGTCGTAGTAAAAGCCATTCTCGATAGAGGGGCCTATTGCCAGCTTCACCTCCGGGTACAGGCGCTTTACGGCCTGGGCCAGGACATGGGAGCAGGTGTGCCAGTAGGTGCGGCGGTATTCAGGGTTTTCAAAAGTGTATTTGTTCTCATCCATTGTTTTATCCTCCATATTATAAAATGAAAAGCACCCCCGGCGCTGTGCGCCAAGGGTGCATTGTATGCACGGTTCCACCTTGATTTTTATCTTTCACGGCGCTGTAACGTCCGCCAAACGGAAAGGCATACTTTTTTCCGCCCTCCGGCTCAGGAGTGGTCGCTCTG
>CAYFSB010000047.1:1788-5734 GCA_964345655.1 uncultured Oscillospiraceae bacterium | reverse complement strand
TACAGCCTGTGGTCGCCCTCTCTGTGCGGTTTTGCGTCCGCGTTCTCCGTCAAAGCTTTTAACTTGACTATGATAACATCGCTTTTCTCATCTGTCAACGGGTTTTTTACTGCTGCTTTCCAAAGCGGCGCTGGAAAAACTTCACCAGCTCCACCACGGGGATGACGCAGGCGCCCAGGAAAATGGCTATGGCATACTCGGTGAGATTTACGCTGGTAAACTCAAATGCCGACGCCAGAAGCGGGATCTCGCACACTACGGTGGTGGCTATCAGTGAGCCCACAGCCGCTATGATGAGCATGATGTTCTGGCCGTCCAGCCTGAATATGCTGCCCCGCTGAGAGCGCATGTTAAAGCTGTGGAAGATCTCCGCCATGGACATTGTCAGGAAAGCCATTGTGGTGCCGTCGGCGCTGTTGGTAATGGCCCAGCTGCCGGACTCCATAAAGTGGCCGATAAAGTATGACAGCAGCACAAGCGCCGACACCAGCAGACCCTGATACACGATGTCCACACCCATGCCTCCGGCAAATATGCCGGAACGGGCCTCTCTGGGCCTGCGGCTCATGATGTCCTTTTCGGCCTTTTCAACACCCAGCGCCAGCGCCGGGAAGCAGTCGGTCACAAGATTTATCCAGAGGAGATGCACAGGCTGCAATATGGTAAAGCCCATCAAGGTGGCCACAAATATGCTTATGACCTCGCTCATGTTGGAGCCCAGCAGGAACTGTATGGCCTTGCGGATATTGTCATATATGCGCCGGCCCTCTTCCACCGCGCCCACAATGGTGGCGAAGTTGTCGTCAGCCAGCACCATGTCTGCAGCATTCTTGGTGACGTCGGTACCGGTGATGCCCATACCTACGCCTATATCGGCGGATTTGATGCTGGGCGCGTCGTTTACGCCGTCGCCGGTCATGGCAGTCACATAGCCCGCTTTGCGCCAGGCATTGACTATTCTGGTCTTATGCTCCGGCTGGACGCGGGCATAGACGCTGATGTTCCGGAATTCTTTCTCAAACTGCTCGTCATCCATATCGCTGAGCTGAGCGCCGGTGACGGCATAGCTGCCCTCTGTGAGTATACCCAGCTCTTTTGCAATGGCCACGGCGGTATCCACATGGTCGCCTGTTATCATTATGGGGCGGATACCGGCGCTGCGGCACTCGGCAATGGCGTCCATGACCTCCGGGCGCACCGGGTCTATCATGCCGCAAAGGCCCATGAAGCAGAGCTCCTTTTCCAGGTACTCCGGCTCATATTCTTTGGGTGCCTCAGGCCAGTTCCGCTTTGCGCAGGCCAGCACGCGCAGGGCTCTGTCAGCCATGGACTTGTTGGCGCGGAGTATCTCGTCCCGGTATTCTGCGGTCATCGGTACAATGGCCCCGTCCTTCACGTAGTGAGTACAGAGGCTGATGATAACATCCGGGGCGCCCTTGGTATACTGGATATAGCCCTGCTCGGTGGTGTGTGCGGTGGACATCATCTTTCTGACAGAGTCAAAGGGGGCCTCGCCGCAGCGGAGAGCCATGGCCTTGAGGGTATTCTTATCTCTGCCAAGCTTATATGCCCAGGCCACCAGCGCGGCCTCGGTGGGCTCTCCTGTGACGCTGCCGCCCTCGCCCAGCTCCGCGTCGGAGCAGAGCGCCATGGCGGAGGCCAGTTTTTCCTCGTTATCGCCGAAGAAATCCACAACCGTCATCTTGTTCTGGGTGAGCGTGCCGGTCTTGTCGGAGCAGATTATCTGGGCGCAGCCCAGAGTCTCCACGGCGGTAAGCCTGCGGATAATGGCGTTACGCTTTGACATGTTTGTGACGCCTATGGACAGCACCACCGTCACCACTGCGGCAAGGCCCTCAGGTATGGCCGCCACAGCCAGCGATACGGCCACCATGAAGGAGTTCAAAACCACCTCAAAGTTAAACCCGCCCGCTCTCAGTACCTGCACCGCGAAAACCACGACGCATATACCCAGCACCAGCCATGTCAGCACCTTGGAGAGCTGACCCAGCTTTATCTGCAAGGGCGTCTGCCCTTCCTTGGCCTGGGCCAGAGCGTCGGCTATTTTGCCCATCTCGGTCTCCATGCCGGTGGCTGTTATGACGGCGGTACCGCGGCCGTAGACCACGGTGCTGCCCATGTAGACCATATTTCTTCTGTCGCCCAGGGGCACATCCTTTTCCCCATCAGTAAGATTTATAATGTCGATAAATTTCGACACGGGCACAGACTCACCGGTGAGGGCTGCCTCTTCGATTTTCAGGCTGGCGTTCTGGATAAGCCGACCGTCAGCAGGCACAGCGTCCCCTGCCTCCAGCAGCACCACATCGCCCACTACCAGCTCCTCGCTGGGCACTGTCATAAGCTTGCCGTCCCGCAGCACTTTGGAGGTGGCGGCCGACATCTTCTGGAGCGCCTCGATCGCCTTCTCCGCCTTGCTCTCCTGATACACGCCCAAAACGGCGTTTATGATAACCACCGCAAGGATGATTATCACATCCGCAAAGCTCTCGCCCTCTACGACTGCAAGCACTCCGCTGATAGCCGCGGCCACCAGCAGAATGATTATCATCGGGTCGGCCATCTGCTCAAGGAAACGGCGGATAAGTGATTTACCCGGCGCGTCAGCCAGCCTGTTTCTGCCGTTTTCCTCCAGCCTGCGCTGTGCCTCCTGGCCGGTCAGCCCCTCCGGCGAAGCGTTCAGCTGCTGCAATACAGCGTCTTTTTCTTCGCAATAAAATTTCATGTGGCAGGTAACCCCTTTCATTTAATCAGAAATAAGGTATGATAATTCCCGCACCGCCGTGGTCCGGCGGAAACGGGAGCAGGAAAACAGGGGGGTAAAAAAAGACTTTTACAGCCTTGGCGCTGTAAAAGTCTTGCTAAATACATAAAGTATCCGATACGCCGAACCTTAATAAGGTTGAGATGGCGACGTATCAACGCCTTTCGGCGCAAGCTACTCCCTTTAATAACGCAATCACATTACCATATTTTAGTCAGCAAGTCAATATTAAAAACATCCGTGCTAAAAAAAGTCAAATTCTATTCACAATTGCGCCTTGGGCAGATTCCATTTGAATACAGTGGCCAGCATACGCAGGGCAAAAATGAAGCCCATGGCAGCAACCGCGCCCACAACGCTGCCCACGCCGCAATACAGCAGCCCGTAATACAGCAGCGCGCCCAGCAGAGATGCCACCGCGTACACCCGCTTTCTCAGCACCATTGGCATGGCGTTTGTGAGCACGTCTCTGAGCATACCGCCGCCAGCGCCTGTGGTCATACCCAGTACCGTCACCAGAATGGCGTTGCCCATGCCGCAGTCGGCAATGGCCAGATCCATTCCGGATACCGTGAAGGCCGCAAGGCCCATGGCGTCAAACACGTTTACAACGGCGTCCAGCTTATCCTTATGCGCCCGGTACTTGTCCTTTCTCACCAGCGCATCCAGAAACACTATCAGCGCGCAGCCCGCTGCCAGCGCGATGTAAACAAAGCTTGTAAACATCCGCGGAGGCAGATGGCCCAGCATCATGTCCCTCAGCACGCCTCCGCCAAGGGCAGTGATTATGGCCAGAAACAGTACGCCGAAGGCGTCCGCCTTTTTCTCTATTCCAACCATGGCGCCGGATACGGCGAAGGAGGCAACGCCTATAAGCTCAAGCACAAACATCGAACGCTTACCTCATACGTTGAACCGAAACAGCGTCACATCGCCGTCCTGCATCACATACTCCTTGCCCTCGCTTCTCACAAGGCCCTTTTCCTTTGCGGCATTCATGCTGCCGCAGGCCTTGAGATCGTCAAAAGCCACTATCTCCGCCCGAATAAAGCCGCGCTCAAAGTCGCTGTGTATTTTTCCGGCGGCCTGAGGCGCTTTTGTGCCCCGCTTTATGGTCCACGCCCGGCACTCGTCCGCTCCGCAGGTCAGAAATGAAATGAG
>CAYFSB010000047.1:0-1744 GCA_964345655.1 uncultured Oscillospiraceae bacterium | reverse complement strand
TTCAAGCTCGTCCATCTCTTCCTCTACCTGGCTGCACATAGACATCACCTGTGCGCCCTCGGCCGCGGCAATATCCGCGACTGTCCTGTAATACGCGTTGCCGCTGTAGTTGGAGACGCCCTCCTCGTCCATATTGGCCGCATATATTATGGGCTTTATGGTCAACAGGTCGCAGGACTCTATAAGCTCCATGTCGTCCTTATCGCACTGAAAGCTTCTCGCGCTCCTGCCCTGGTCCATATGCTCATGCAGGGCTTTGAAGACCTCTGCCTCATGGGCATATTTTTTGTCGCCCTTGGCCGCCTTCAGCGCCTTGTCGATGCGGCGCTCCACCATCTCCATATCGGCCATAATGAGTTCAAGATCTATTATATCTATGTCCCGCCTGGGATCTGTGCCGCCCTCCACATGGATGACATTGTCATCGTCAAAGCAGCGCACCACATGTACTATGGCGTCGGTAGCCCGGATATTGCCCAGGAATTTGTTGCCCAGGCCCTCGCCCTTGGATGCGCCCTTTACAAGGCCCGCAATATCCACAAATTCTATCACCGCCGGGGTATATTTCTTCGGCTGATACAGCTGGGCCAGAAAGTCCAGTCTCCCGTCCGGCACACTTACAGTGCCCACATTAGGCTCAATGGTACAGAAGGGGAAGTTGGCGGACTGTGCGCCCGCATTTGTGATCGCGTTAAAAAGTGTGGACTTGCCAACATTCGGCAGGCCGACGATACCAAGCTTCATTTTACATTCATCCTCTCAGACAGCTTCAGGGCGACTTATTAAGTCGCCCTTAGTTGTGGATTTATTCTTTGTTATCTTCCTGAGTCGGCTGAGTCTCCGGCTCCGTCTGTACGTCTGCGGGGTCCTGCCTGGCCACATCAGGTATCGCCTTCTGCTGACCCTCGGCATAGCCGTCGGTCATGGATATCTTGCGGGCAGGGCGCTCGATGGTTTCGTCATTTTTGACCGCCTTTGCCGCCTTTACCGACTCCGGCATAAACTCGCCGTGGTCAAAGTAATAGTTGAACTCTTCGGCCTCCATGGTCTCATGCTCCAGCAGGTACTCGGCAATGGCGCGGAGCTGGTCGGCATGCTCTGTGAGTATGCTCTCGCAGCGCTCGGCCGCCTTGTCAAAGATGTCCTTGACCTCCTCATCTATCATGCCGGCGGTCTCCTCGGAATAGCTCTTGGTCTGGCCGAAATCACGGCCGATAAATATGCTGTGGCCGGAGCTGTCAAAGGATATGGGGCCAAGTCTGTCGCTCATGCCGTATTTTGTGACCATGTCTCTGGCGATGGAGCTGGCCTGCTGAATATCGCCGGAGGCGCCGGTGGATATGTCGTCCAGAAACAGCTTCTCCGACACACGCCCGCCAAGTGCCATGACGATGCTCTCGAACATCTCTTCTCTGGACTTGAAATTCTCCAGATCCTCCTGGGGTCTGAACAGGGTAAAGCCGCCGGCGGGGCCGCGGGGCACGATGGTTATATAGTGTACCGGGTCAACATGCTTGAGGTATCTGCCGGAGACGGCGTGGCCGGCCTCGTGATAGGCGGTCAGCTTTCTGGCCTTTTCGCTCATCTTGCGGCTCTTCTTCTCCGGGCCCATGCTGACCTTCAGTATGGCCTCCTCCACGTCCGGCATGGTGATGAAGCGGCGTCCGCCGCGCACGGCCAGCAGAGCCGACTCGTTCATCAGGTTCTCCAGATCCGCACCTGCAAATCCTGCGGTTGTTCTGGC
>CAYFSB010000046.1:0-9506 GCA_964345655.1 uncultured Oscillospiraceae bacterium | reverse complement strand
ATTATTCCAAAAATCCCTGTAATATAAAGGGCTATATATGCCTTGAGTTTTCCATAATATGGGGTGTCGCCTGCGTGCTGGTGGTAGATGTGGTACACCCGCTTATAATGCGCTTTATAAACTGGATACCCTACAGCTTTGGAAAATGGCTGGAGGTGGGTCTGTTTGTGCTGCTGGCAGCGGATGCACTGCTGACGCTGATGGAGCTTATGAAGCTGCCCAGACGCTTCAGGGCTATGGAGGAGCTGGAAAACGCCATAACCGCGATCTCCAATGCCATGGGCGAAAAGCTCATATTTGAGACTGTGGAGAAAAGCCGGGAGCGGCAGGAGGCCTTCGACGAAAAATACCCGGAGCTTGCGGAGAAGAAGCGGGAGTATGCCCGAAGCATACTTGACAAGCGCAGCGAGATAAATGAGCTCGCCAAAGAAAAGGAGAACGCGGGCCGGGAGGCAATGGCCGAAAAGCGGGAGGAGCTGGAGGAAAAGCTCAATGCCCTCAAGGGGAAAAACCTTATCCACCGCCGTATCACCATGGCCTATCCCACGCTGCTGGAGGGCCGCTATAACGGCATGAATTTCCAGAAACTCAAGGAACACTATGAAAAACTCAAGAATAAAAACGGAGAAGAAAAGTGAAGCTGTATCTGTATGGTCATGATTATAAATACGCGGCGGAGCAGATGCTTCTGACCATGTTTCCGGCGCAGCGGCCCGAATATCCAGAGGGCCGGGCAGAGGGGGACAGGATGGAGATAAGGCTCAGCCGGGGCGGGCAGTACACCACGGCCACCTGTGCCCTTTACATGGGCAGCAGCCTTTACCGCGGCAGGGCTGCCCTCAGGACAGAAGCGGAGCTGGGGGCGCTGGAGACGGACAGACGCTGCCAGAGGCTCATAAAAAACGCCGTATACAGGGCGGCGCTCCGCTCAGGCGTTCGCCGTCCAGCCTGGGGCGCGCTGACGGGAGTAAGGCCGGGAAAGCTGCTGTGCGGCCTTCTGGACTCAGGCCTCAGTGAGGAGGAGGCGCTCAGACGCTTTATAGCCGAATACGACGTCAGCCCGGAGCGGGCCGCGCTGTGTCTGGACACCAGCCGGGAGACCATACTCACCGAGGCGGAGATAGCCCCGGAGGATGTGTGCCTGTATGTGGGTATACCCTTTTGCCCCACCCGCTGTGCCTATTGCAGCTTCGTCAGTCAGTCGGTGGAGAAGAGCATGAAGCTCATTGCACCGTTTTTTGAGGCGCTGAAAAAGGAGATAGCGGCCACGGCTGCCCAGGTGAGAGCGCTCGATCTGCGCGTAATATCCATATATATGGGAGGCGGTACGCCCACCACGCTGTCCGCCGGGCAGCTGGAGGAGCTGTGCACGATACTGGAGCAGGAGTTTGACCTGTCGCAGCTCCGGGAGTACACCGTGGAGGCGGGCAGACCCGATACTATAACGGCGGAGAAGCTGGCCGCGCTGCGTCGGCACGGGGTGGACAGAGTCAGTGTGAATCCCCAGACCATGTCGGACACGGTGCTGGAGGCCATAGGCCGCCGCCATACCGCCGCCGACATAGAGGATGCCCTGAAAAAGGTGCGGCAGGCCGGGGGCTTTGCGGTGAATATGGATCTGATTGCCGGACTTCCGGCAGATACGGTCGGAAGCTTTGAGCAGACAGTGGATAAGGTGCTGGAGCTGTCACCGGAGGACGTCACGGTGCATACGCTGTCACTAAAGAAGGGCTCCCGCATAAGCCTTGAGGGGGCAGAGCTGCCCACGGCCGGAGAGGTGGGCGCCATGCTGGATATTGCCGGGGAGCGCCTGAGGGCCGCCGGATATTCCCCCTACTATCTGTACCGGCAGAAATTTATGTCCGGCGGGTTTGAGAATGTGGGCTGGACAAAAAAAGGATATAAAAATATATATAATATCTGCATAATGGAGGAGCTTTGCAGCATAATCGCCATGGGCGGGGGCGGCTCAACAAAGCTTGTACGGCAGGACGAGGGGCGGAATATCCGCCTTATGGCGCCCAAATACCCGCTGGAATATATAAACAGCATTGAAAAGACCTGCGCTGACAAGGAAAAAATAGGCGGGTTCTATCAATGGCTTGACAAAAAGGAGGAAAACTAAATGGCATTTCAGTTGAAGGATATCAATTGCAAAACCGTCGCCGACCCAAAGTGCTTTGTAGAGGAGGGCGATGCCAAGTATAAGGCCAAGGTCGACAGAGCGGCGGAGATGATAATAGAAAACAGGAATAACAGCCCCATTGTGCTGCTGTCCGGCCCCTCAGGCTCCGGTAAGACCACCACCGCCATGAAAATAGCCGAGCGGCTGAAGGAGCGGGGCGTGGGCACATACTATGTGGGCATGGACGACTATTTCAAGACCATAGACCCGGCGACAGTGCCCCGCACACCGGAGGGGGACATGGACCTTGAGTCGCCCCAGTGCATGGATATGGAGCGTTTAAACCAGCATTTTACCCTGCTCTCCCAGGGCAGGCGGATATTTGTGCCCAAATATGAGTTTTCCCGGAAAATGCGTATTCAGGAGCCGTCCAAGTCAATAAAGCTGGGCAAGGACGAGATAGTGATTTTCGAGGGCATCCACGCCCTCAACGACATGATAACAGACAGACACCCAGAGGCGTTCAAGCTCTATATCTCTGCCAGGAGCGATGTGGAGTTTGAGTGCAGGACGGTTTTCAAGCGCACGTGGTTCAGGCTGGTGCGCCGCACTGTGCGGGATTATAATTTCCGCGGCTCAGACCCGGCAGAGACAATGAGCATGTGGGCAAATGTGCGCCGCGGCGAGAAGGCCAACATCTCTCCGTATAAGGACAAGGCAAATCTCCGCTTTGACACGGCGCTGCCCTATGAGCTCCCGGTGTTCAATCGCACAGCCACGAAGCTGTTCCAGTCTGTGCCGGAGGGTATAGACCGCTTTGACGAGCTGCGGGAAGTGCTGCCGGCGCTGCAGCTTTTCGGGGATATAGACGAGAAATATGTGGCGGACGATTCTCTCATAAGGGAGTTTATCGGCGGCGGCATATACGAATACTGACATCCGCTCTCACAGCCTGCCACGCAGATAAAAAATATATAAAAACTATCCCTTTGAGATATTATCGGCTTGAAATCTGGGGATGTGTATAGTATAATTGAAAAAAACAGGCGAGGGAGAGATATATGAAGCTGGGAGAGATGATCGCCTCACGGCGGCGGGAGTTGGGAATAAATCAGGCGGAACTGGCCATGAGGCTCACGGATATGGGTCTGCCGGTGTCAAACCAGGCGGTGTCCAAGTGGGAGAACGGCTCCACCCTTCCAAACGCCAGGCAGTTTCTGGCGCTGTGCGAGGTGCTGAATATAGACGATATAAAGGGCTTTTTCGCGCAGGGCGGCCAGGGCCTGCTGGCCGGACTGGACCGGGAGGGCCGCCGCCGGGCGCTGGATTACATACAGCTTTTGCGGGACAGCGGGCGTTACACCGCAAGGCGGGAAGAGCCGCAGCGTCTCAGGCGTCTGCCGCTGTACTCGCTGGCGGTGTCCGCAGGTACAGGGCAGTTTTTGGACGGCGAGGATTATGAGATGGTGGAGGTCGGCGCCGAGGTGCCGGAGGGCGCGAATTTCGGCGTGCGGGTCTCCGGAGACAGTATGGAGCCGGAGTTCCACGACGGGCAGACCATATGGGTGCGCCAGCAGCGCAGCCTGATGACCGGGGATATAGGCATTTTCCTCTACGACGGGAGCGCCTATCTGAAACAGCTTGTTGCGGGGGACAGCGCCATGGCGCTCCATTCGCTGAATTCGAAATATAATGACATTGTTATCTCGCCGGAGCTGCCGCTCAGAGTGCTGGGCAAGGTGCTCAGATAAGGTGAGGGCATTTACAGGCGGACTGCGTCAACACAAAGACAGCATAAAAAAGCATGTCATTCTGAGGAACTATGGCCGAAGAAGCTTTCTCTGAAGGACTTTTCCCAGGGAAAGATTCTTTGCCGGCGCTCAGGATGACAGCTTTTTTGCCTTAATGCAGCCCGTCTGCGTGAGCTATATACGTCTGTTCTGCGTGTAGCATTCGGGAGGCAGACAGTCGGAAAGACCTATCAAAACACTGTGCCTGCTGTCCGGCCCGGCCTCCTGCGGGGAATGGAGAATTGCGGCGTCAGAGACCTTGCTGAGAGTAACACGCACTGTGGTGCCCTGCTCCTCGCGGCTCTCCAGCATCACGGCGCCGCCGTGCAATTGGGCAATGCAGCGCACCACCGTGAGGCCAAGCCCTGCGCCGACGCCCATGCCAACGATGTCAAAACCGTGGCGATACCGGTCAAAAACAGTGTGCAGCTGCTCCCGCGGTATGCCATGACCGTTGTCACTGACGGAGAGAATAACGCTGTCGCTGGTATCTATGAGGCTGATGCTTATTTTTGTGCAGCCCTCGGCGTGGGAGAGACAGTTGGATATCAGGTTCAGCAAAAGCTGCTTTATCAGCGATGGGTCGGCGTTAATGGCGATGTCGCTGCCAAGATTCAGGCTGAAAGCAGGCAGAGAACTGAAATGACACACGGAGTCCACAACGGACTGGCACAGCGCGGAGATATTGATCACGCAGGGGCCGAAGGGCATATTCCCCTGAGCCATATTCAGCACAAGAGAGGCGTTTGCTATCATGCGGATTATCCTGTAATAGCTGCGGGTCAGATCCGCGATGTTTGAAAGGACGCAGTCATCGCCGACGGCCTCCGCCTTCTCACGGATGCGGTCGGCAGACATGCCGATGGTCATAAGACTGTTTCTTATGGTACACAAAAACGGGTCGTTGAGAATAACGGGAGACGAGTCTGCGCAGGAAAAAAATATGACCTGCTCCTGTTCCAGTTTGGATACGCGTACAATGCAGCGTTTTCCGGCAATACTGGTGTCGGCGAGAAAAGACGAGGCCTGAGTACCGGAGATGTCGGCACCGAATATGTCGCGCACGGTTTTTCCAATGCACTTGTCGCCCAGCAGACCGCAGGCGGCGGAATTTGCGAAGACCACCTTGCCGCGCTGCACAAGCATTGCGGCTTCACTGGTGAGAGCGAGAATATCCAGAGATATCTGAGGCATGTTTGCCTCCGTTTCTCCGCCGCCAGTCTGCGCGGCAGCGGTGGCGCAGGGTATGTATTGGTGTAAAATCATCTTTTTTGCCCTATATATGGTCATTTTAACAAGAATCGACAAAATACACAATACTGACCGTGAAAAAAGCCCCCTTTGGGAGAAATTTTCGGCACATTTTTGTTAAAAATAGATAGGGTGAAATATTGATTTTTGTTAATATTATATGTTACAATTTAGATGCTGTAAAAGGCAGTGAGCTCCTGCATGGAGTTTTTGCATATATGGTTTTTGCTCAACAAAATTTAGTTTGGAGGATATTTTAATGATCAATGTAGGCATCAATGGATTTGGCCGCATCGGCAGCCTGGCATTCAAAGCCGCTATCAAGTCTGACGACATCAAGGTCGTAGCAATCAACGCTCCCGGCAAGTCCGCCGGCCAGCTGGCATATGCAGTTAAGTATGACACCGTCCATGGCCGTTTTGACGGCACTGTGGACTATTGCGACACCGATAAGGTCATCATAGTCGACGGCAAGCGCATTCCCGTTCTGGACTCTCGTGATCCCGCTCTGCTGCCCTGGGGCGAGCTGGGTGCAGACTATGTTCTTGAGTGCACCGGCAAGTTCCTCACCAAGGCGGATGCACAGCCCCACATTGACGCCGGCGCAAAGGTCGTTGTCATGTCCGGCCCCGCGAAGGACGACACCCCCATGTTCGTGTGCGGCGTAAACCTTGAGAAGTACACCCCCGACATGCAGTTTGTCTCCAACGCATCCTGCACCACCAACTGCCTTGCCCCTCTTGCCAAGGTCATCAACGACAACTTCGGCATAGTGGAAGGTCTTATGACTACTGTCCACGCCTCCACCGCCACTCAGAGCGTGGTTGACGGCTTCTCCAAGAAGAACTGGCGTCTGGGCCGCAGCGTGTACAACAACATTATCCCCACCAGCACCGGCGCTGCCAAGGCTGTCGGCAAGGTCATCCCCGCCCTCAAGGGCAAGCTCACCGGTACCTCCATGCGTATCCCCGCAGGCGATGTGTCCATCGTTGACCTGACCTGCCGTATAGAGAAGGCTGCCAGCTACGAAGAGATCTGCGCTGCTGTCAAGGCTGCCTCCGAGGGCGCAATGAAGGGCATTATCGAGTACGTGGACGAAGAGGTCGTCTCCTCCGATTTCCGCACCGACGCTCACACCTCCATTTTTGATGCCAACGCCGGCCTGTCCCTGAACGACAACTTTGTAAAGCTGATGGCATGGTACGACAACGAGTGGGGCTTCTCCTGCAAGATGCTCGACCTGACCCGCCACATCGACTCCGTCCGCAACGCAAAGTAAGATAAACGCTTAATAAAATCCCGGAGCGACTTTTTGAAGTCGCTCCGGGATTTTAGCTTGTAGACAAACCTGTGCGTGAGTGTGACCCATTGCATGGGAAGAACGTGAAGAGGGGACGGGAGTTCCCTCTTCACGTTCAATCGGGCACAATTCAGAATTTTCTAACAGGTTCTGAATTGTGCCCGGTTTTGTTTTATTGTCGGCAGCCAGACTGCCAAAGAAAAGACTGCCTATTGTCCGGAGTATTCCTTCCAGGCCTTGCTCAGCTTGAAAGTGTTTATGCAGGCATATATTGCCGCAATGATGATGAGCCAGCCGCTGGCTGTCCCGTTCTGGACAATACCCGATATCATGTTGAAGGCGGCAAGCGCGGTCAGAAGTATGGCGCAGACCCGGCTCTGCTTCAGCTGGATGCCAAGACCCAAACCCAGAACAAGCAAAACGTCAATGAACATGAAGGGGTTGCTTGCCAAAATGGCCGCAATGGCGGTGAAACCTGCGCATATGTAGCAGATAATGGCAGAGGATTTGATGCCGCTGAAGAGCTTCGCGTTTTCCGGCAGCCTGAGAAACTCAGCCATGGACTGGGCACGGGGCGCCGGGGCCGAATATGTGCCGTAATTTACCTGACTTGCCTCTTCCTGCTGGACCGGCGCGCCGCAGCTGCCGCAGAAGCTTATGCCCTCACCCAGCTCCGCGCCGCAGTTTGAACAATATTTACTCATGTGCGCCTCCAGCTTTATGCTTTGCTGTTGGAGCTGCCTTTGGAAGCGGCCCGCTCAAACACCAGAGAGCCTTCATCCGATAACTCCGCATCTTTAACTGTGACGGTATCAGCCGCCGCGTCATATGCCGCCGCTTCGGTTTCCTTGCCAATGGTCATAGAGATGACGCCGGAGTCCACGGAGAACGTACCGTTTGTTGCCAAATCCTCAGCCATAGACATGAGGCTGTCTCTGGAAAGAATGCTGGACAGGTAGCTGTCAACATCCATGCCCATATCCACCGCGAACAATTCCTCAGTAGTGCTTACCCCGTAGTAGGACATGAGCGCCTCAAGCGTCATGCCGTTTTCCTCGGCCAGCTGGGTGTATATTGCTTCCGCATATTTCAGCATCCCTGCGTTGAGACTCACAAAAACATCGTCTATGACATCGTTAAAGCTGTCCTGGTCCACACTCAAAACGAAAGTGCCCTTTTCCGTGAATTCAAGGTTGTAATTTACGGCCAGAGCGCTGAAGTCAAAGCAGGCCGCGAGATCGTCGCTGCCGCTGGATACCAGCCAGGAGGAAAAGGCGTCTATAAACTGCCCGCTTATGTCCACATCTTTGGCAACCCAGCTGCCGGTAAGCTTTTTGAGGATGGCCAGATCTCCGGCCTCGTCCGCTCTCGCTGCGCTGTCCTTGTAGCCGGATATTCCCGCGAAAAGCTCCCGCGCGGTGTCGTGATCCCCGGCTTCAAAGGCCGCGTCCGCAAGCTGATAATCGCACGCGGAGGCCTGCTCGGCGCTGTCCTTATAGTCTCCAAGAGCCTTGAACATCTCACTGGCCGCCGTGTAATCGCCGCTCTTAATGAGCTTTGCTGCTTTGCCGTAATCTATGACGCTGCACCCGGTCAAACTGAGCGCAAAGGCCATGATCAGCAGGGCAACAATGGTTTTCCTTACAGCTTTCATCTTTTCTCCTTATCTCTTTCTATCTTCCTGAGATGTATTGTATTATTTATAATAACATCGACACACTGAGCATACAATACAAATTTCCGGATTCCAGAGAAAATGCCTGAGGAGTTTAATTAACACTTCGTTCACTTGACAAAAGAGGATAAATCGTGTAACATCAGACAAGGATATTGATGTGAATATCTTGATTTTTGCTGCCCTGACGGCCATCGATCTCCCTGAAACGGGAGTCGAAGCAGTCTGAGGCAGTTTTTTTCTGGAAAGGACAGTATACAATGAATTACGACGTTATCATAGTGGGCGCCGGGCCCGGAGGAATATTCACGGCCTACGAGCTCACCCGCGCCGAGAAAGATCTCAAGGTGGCAGTCTTTGAACTGGGCAAGCCTCTGGATAAGAGAAAATGCCCCATAGACGGCATAAAGGTCAAGTCCTGCGTAAAATGCCCGATCTGCAATATTATGAGCGGTTTTGGCGGCGCGGGCGCTTTTTCCGACGGCAAATATAATATAACCAACCAGTTCGGCGGCACGCTGTATGAGCACATAGGCAAGCAGCAGGCGCTGGAGCTTATGCGCTATGTGGACAGGATAAACCTGAGCCACGGCGGGGAGGGCACCAAGCTCTACTCCACGGCCAACACCGAGATAAAGCGCAGCTGCCTTGAAAACGGCCTGCATCTGCTGGATGCGCAGGTACGCCATCTGGGAACGGATATAAACTATGTGGTGCTGGGAAATATATATGATGAGCTGAAGGACAGGGTGGAGTTCCATTTCAATACCGCCGTGACAGACGTTAGAGAGATCGAGGGTGGTTTTGAGGTTCAGACCGGGGAACAGGTGTATACCTGCGAGCGCTGCGTGGTGTCGGTAGGGCGCAGCGGCAGCAAATGGATGGAGAGCGTCTGCGGCAGCATGGATATTCCCACCAAATCCAACCGTGTGGATATCGGCGTGCGCGTGGAACTTCCGGCGGAGGTTTTCTCACCCCTGACGGACGAGCTGTACGAGAGCAAGATAGTATATCGCACGGAGAAGTTTGAGGACCTGGTGCGGACCTTCTGCATGAATCCCCACGGTGTGGTTGTAAACGAGAATACCAACGGCATAGTCACCGTAAACGGCCACAGCTATGAGGACAAGCTGAAGCACACCGAAAACACCAATTTTGCCCTGCTGGTGAGCAAGCATTTTTCCGAGCCCTTCAAGGATTCCAACGGCTACGGCGAGAGCATCGCCAGACTTTCAAACATGCTTGGCGGCGGCGTTATCGTCCAGCGCTTCGGCGACCTTGTGCGCGGCCGGCGCAGTACCGAGCGGCGTATTGAAGAGAATTTTGTGACGCCAACGCTGGCTGCCACTCCGGGCGATCTGAGCC
>CAYFSB010000045.1:0-9608 GCA_964345655.1 uncultured Oscillospiraceae bacterium | reverse complement strand
GCTACTCTTATATGGATGAGGAGCTGGACTGCGCAGCGCTCCAGAGCGCCATTGAGAGCCTGACGGCTGACAGCTTTACCGACGAGAAGCCGACCGGGAAACAGGAAATAGGCCTCGTCATCTATCTGGACAATGAAAACTGTCCCCAGGTAAGCATCCAGCTCTATCGTTACGACGGCACAAGCTGCCTTGCCGAGGTGGACGGCACGCCGGTGGCACTGGTGCCACGCACGGCGGTGGTGGATCTCATAGAAGCAGTCAACAGTATCGTTTTAAATACAAAGGCATAAAAAAACAGCGGCAAGACATTTTATGTCTTGCCGCTGTTTTTTGCTGTATAAACACCGAAACGCTTTTCTTACTCTTCCTCGTCGCTGAGGTCGAATTCCAGCAGTTCGCCGCAGGCGGGGCAGCGGATGGAGCCTTCATGGAGCGTGTCCTCGTCGAAGCTTATCTCTTCGCCGCAGGCGGGGCAGGTCACGTCGTACATTACGCCGTCGTAATCCAGCTCCTCATCGTCCTCATCCTCGTTCTCGCTGTTGTCCTCGTCCTCATCGTCCTCGCTGCCGCAGTCAAGTCCGCAGGAACCGCAGTTCCCGTCGCACTCATCCGTATCGTCCATGTCCTCGGGCATGTCCAGATCACAGGTCAGCTCCTCCAGATAGGTCAGATCCTCGCTGATATCGTCCAGTGCCTCGGCAAAGTCCAGATTGCTCGCCTGAAGGTCTTCTATTTCATGGGCCATGTCCGATAAAAGCTCTGCCAAAACGCCCCACAGCTTGCCGTCTCTTGAATCCGGTTCTACACCAAGACCCTCTGTAAGGCCCTTGAGATATGCGGCCTTTTCAACAATTGTCATAATGAAAACCTCCTTTTATTGTGAAATACGGGGCAGCATTAAAAAGTTTCCCCAAATTTTGCGCGTCTTATGCTCTGGACAGGTATTCGCCAGTGCGGGTGTCCACCTTGATGCGCTCGCCGGGCTCTATAAAGAGGGGCACCTTGATCTCTGCGCCGGTTTCAAGGGTGGCGGGTTTGGTGGCGTTGGTGGCGGTGTTGCCGGCAAAGCCCGGATCGGTCTCGGTGACTTCAAGCTCCACAAAGAAGGGCGGCTCTACATTGAAGACCTTCCCCTTATAGGAATAGATAGTGCGCTCCATGTCCTCCTTGACAAACTTGAAGTTGTCGCCCAGAACAGCTGCGTCCACAGGCTCCAGCTCATAGGTCTCAGGGTTCATGAAATAATACAGGTTGCCGTCGGCATAGCTGTATTCCATGGGCATACGGTCAACGGTTGCGGTCTCAAACTTCGCAGTGGGGTTAAGGGAAGTTTCGGTGACGCCGCCGGTGATGACGTTTTTCATCTTGGTACGGACAAACGCCGCGCCTTTGCCGGGTTTGACATGCTGGAACTCAATGACCTGCATGACCTGGCCATCCATCTCAAAGGTAACGCCGTTTCTGAAATCGCCTGCTGTAATCATAAAAGGGACCTCCCGAATATAGAATGTGTAAATATAATAGTAATAGCTTGAATATTTTACAGTATGTCCGCGTATTTTGCAAGTATATTTTCGCCGATTTATGATTTTCCCGGCATCTAGAGGATAATCAGGCCCTTTGGAGCCTTTGTAATGACCTGACAGCCGCCCTCTTTGAGCACCATCACGTCCTCAATGCGCACGCCGAACTTGCCCGGCAGGTAGATTCCCGGCTCCGCGCTTATGACCGCGCCTGCGGGCATCGGCACGTTTCCGGAGGGATTGGCGTTGGGCGCTTCATGGATGTCCAGCCCCAGACTATGGCCGAAGCCATGGCCGAAATATGCGCCGTAGCCCGCCTTCTCTATGACGGCGCGGGCCGCCCCGTCTATAACACTGCCGACTACTCCGGCCTTTGCCGCGGCTATACCCGCCAGCTGGGCCTCAAGGACGATGGAATAGATGTTCTTCATCTCATCCGTGGCCCGGCCAATGGCAACGGTACGGGTCATGTCGGAGCAATAGCCGTCCTTAAGACTGCCGAAATCCATTGTGACAAAGTCGCCCTCACGGATTATCTCATCGCCGGGGACGCCGTGGGGCATACTGGTCTTGGCGCCCGTGACCACAATGGGGTCAAAGGAATTGCCCTCGCTGCCGTGGCGCAGCATACGGTATACCAGCTCTGCCGCCGCTTCACGCTCGGTCATGCCGGGGCGGAGAATGTGCAGTACCTCTTCCAGCGCCAGCTCGCTTATGGCCTGCGCCTTTTTCATACTGGCTATTTCATCTTCGGTTTTCGCCGCGCGCAGCTCACTCAATATTGCCTGGGCCGGGAGCAGTTCCATGCCCAGCTCTTTTTCCAGGGCTGTATACCGACCGTGACTCAGCTTTTCCTCTTCTGCGCCCAGCCGCCGTACCCCTGCCTCTTTGAGCGCGGCGCGGATAAGGGACAGCTGGCTGCGCTCCCGGTCGAACATCTGCACACTGACGCTGTGTGGCGCGATTTTCTGCGCCGCCTCGATATAGCGGGAGTCCGTGAGCAGCCATGCTTTGTCTCTTGACACAATGACAGAGCCGTCGGTAAAGGGGAAGCCCCCGGCAAAGCGCTGGTTCTTCTCGTCGGTCAGTATAACGGCGTCCAGATTCTTTTCTCTCAGCTTTTCCTGAATTCTTGCGATGTTGTTCATATGCCTGTCTCCTCTGATGTGGGCCGCGGGAAGGTCACGATAAATTTTGACCCCTGCGGTTTATTTTGTCCTACAGCGATGCTGCCGCCATGGGCCTGCACCGCGTCGTGTACTATACTCAGGCCCAGGCCGCTGCCTCCGGCCTCTCTGGACCTGGCCTTATCGACCCGGTAAAACCTTGAAAATATGTTGAGCCTGTCCTCTTCCGGTATGCCTATGCCTGTGTCCTCCACGGTGAGCTGCACCGTGTCCTCCCCGCCGTGAAGGGTAAGCAGTACGCTGCCGTCGGGTACATTATATTTTACGGCGTTTTCCATCAGGTTAAATATGATGTGGAACATGTCGTCCACCGTGGCCATCACAACACAGCCGTCCTCCAGTTCACATTTGATGTGTACTCTGCGCTCATTGGCCAGGGGCCGGAGCAGCACCAGCGCGTCGACTGAGACCTGCTTCACGTCCACCGGCTCCGGCACTATCTGCACATCGTCGTCCAGCCGGGACAGATCCAACAGCTTTTCCGTGGTGCGCTGGAGGCGCTGGGCCTCGTTGCCAATATCGGTTACGAATTCCCGCACGGTGTCCGGGTCCATATTCTCGTTTTGGACTATACTGTCTGACAGCAGCCTTATGGAGGCAAGGGGCGTTTTCAGCTCGTGGGAGGCGTCAGACACAAAGCGACGGCGCTGCTGCTCGGTGGTTTGCAGGCGCTCTGTGAGCAGGTTAAACTCATTCCCCAGCTCCGTTATCTCATCCTGCCCGCTTACCACGTGGCGGTAGCTGTAGTCCCCGCCGGCTACGATGCGCATTGAATGCACCAGCTCCTGAAGCCGCTGCATTACAATGAAGGCAAAGAAGCCCGCCAGTATCAGCGCGGCCGCGCCGATGATAAGGGACACGGCCGAGATACGCCCCTGAATCGTGAGTATTATCTCCGCCCGCACCGCGTCATGTTCGCAGAAGTATACCACCCCTGTTATGGAGCCTTGCTGGCTCAGTGGCATTGGAATGCTGCTGGAAAATGAGGAGTCCTCAAAGACCGAGCGAAAAACGGTCTTCCCGCCCAGCGCGGCGGAGACATCTTCAATATCCGTGACCACGCCCACCGTGCCGCCGTCATCATACTGCACCATGCCTCTGTCGTCAACCACAACTATCCGGGCAAAGCCGCTTATATCCAGAACTCTCAGCACTTCGGCGATGCTGTCCTCGTTTAGCCGGTCAAGCCCGGCCAGTGAAGAGGCGAGAACTGCCGCCTGTCCGGACAGGGAGCTTTTCTTCTCCTGAAACACGGCGTCACGGGAGGAGGTCAGCGGATAAGTGTTCAGCAAAATGAGCAGGATCAAAAGCAGCGCTGCTATAAAGGCAATAAATTGAAAGCGTATGCTGCGCATATAACCGACCTCAGTCCGCAAAGTAATAACCCACGCCCCACTTCGTAATGATATATTCCGGCTGGGCGGGATTTATCTCCAGCTTTTCCCGCAGGCGGCGGATATGCACATCCACCGTGCGGGTGTCCCCCTGATAATCATAGCCCCACACCAGATCCAGCAGACTCTCCCGGCTGTAGACCCGGCCGGGATTTTTCATAAGGAAGAGTATCAGGTCAAACTCCTTCATCGTCAGCTCCACCGGGACGCCGTTTTTGCTGGCCCGGCGGCGCACCTGATCCACTGTGATGTGCCCCCGCTGCAGCTGAGAATCGGGTGCTGCGGCCGTAGGCGCGGCAATGGAGGCCCTGCGCAGCAGCGCCCGGACCCTGGCCTTCAGTTCCAGAATATTGAAGGGCTTTGTCACATAGTCGTCCGCACCGGACTCAAAGCCCATGAGCAGGTCAGCCCCCTCGCTGCGGGCGGTGAGCATGATGATGGGCACGGTGGAGAAGCCACGTATTTCCTGACAGGCCTCCAGCCCATCCTTCTGAGGCATCATCAGGTCCAGAATAATAAGGTCGTAATTGCCGGTTTTTGCCATGGTGACGGCGCTCTCCCCGTCATAGCAGGCGTCAACCGTATAGCCCTCGTTCTCAAGATTAAATTTTATACCTTTTACAAGGAGCTTTTCGTCGTCTACTACAAGTATTTTCATCTGTTTAATCTCCGACTGTAATATTGTCCGCGATGGCGGAAAATCTTCCCTGCCCAATGCCGGGCACATCCATTATATCCTCTGTCTGCTGAAAATCACCGTTTGCCTCCCTGTATGCCACGATCGCTTCGGAAAGAGTTTCTCCTATTCCGGGCAGACGCTGAAGCTGCTGGGCAGTGGCGGTGTTGATGTTGACAAGCTCACCCGGCAGCAGCTCTGTGGCCGTACCTGAACTGTCGTCCCCGCCTGTCATAAGGGCACTCTGCGTGGCCGGACAGGCAGCCATGCGCAGTTGGCCTGCCGGAGCAAAACACAGCGCCCACAGCAACAGCGCCGCCAGAAATACCAGCGCCAGCACCAGCGAGACAAAAACTGCCTGCTTACCGCTTATCATTCCTTCATCAGCTCCAAATAATCCCGTGTCCGCAGGCATATTGCCCATCGGCATATTCTTTGGCCGGTTATTTTTAAGTTGCAATTCCTGGGATGAAACTTTATAATGGCATATGCGTGACATTTTATCAGTCTAACTATATCACATTCCGGAAAAAACGGGAGAACAAAATGAAAAAAATAAAACTTTTCCCCCTGGTCATTGTAATCTGTCTGGTCTTCACCATGTGGTCGCCTGTGGCCCTGGCACTGGAGGACCCGGAGCTGAACGCCAAGGCGGCAGTTCTGGTGGATCTGAACACGGGCCGGGTGCTGTTCTCAAAGGACATGGAAGCCCAGCGGCCAATGGCCAGCCTCACCAAAATAATGACCGGGCTTTTGGCTGTGGAATCCCTGGAACGGGGCGAGCACAGAATGGATGAGGTGGTGACGGCGCAGGCGGACTGCCAGACAGGCATGGATGAGAGCAGCAGCAACGCCGGCATTGTTCAGGGAGAACAGATGAGCTTTCAGGATGTCCTGTACTGCGCGCTGGTAAATTCTGCCAATGACGCCTGCAATGTGATAGCCTCCTATCTGTCCGGAAGCATTGAGACCTTTGTGCAGCAGATGAACCAGCGGGCGGCGGAGCTGGGATGTGCGAATACGCTGTTCGTGGACCCCAACGGGCTGTCGGATGACAACCATACTACAGCCTATGATCTGTATCTGATTGCCAGCGAGGCCATAAGTCACCCGGACTTTATGACTATCTGCAACACCGCTGCATATACTGTGCCGGCCACAAATGTGAATGAGTCCAGGGAAATAGCAAACTCCAACGCGCTTATAAGCAGCGGTTCGGTCTACGGTTACGGCAAATATCTGTACGAGTATGCCGCCGGGGTAAAAACCGGCTATACCAGAGCCGCTGGCTACTGCCTGATCTCCACTGCCGAGAAGGACAGCATACACACACTGGCTGTTGTGCTGGGCTGTGACGGCTGGCTCAACGCGGGCATAGAGGAATATAAAAACTTTGATGACTCAATAAAGCTTTACAACTGGGCCTTTGATAACTTCAGCTATAAGACCATTCTGACCACCGAAGACCCCATAACAAAGGTCACTGTGGCGCTGTCCAAGGACGAGGGAATGGCCATCCTCCGGCCCCAGAGCGATGTGACGCTGCTGCTGCCATCGGATGTGGACAGCAGTCAGGTCACCACCACAGCCACGGTGTATGATGAGAAGCTGGTGGCTCCCATCAAGGCCGGTACGGTTCTGGGTGAGGCCCAGATCTCAATAAACGGCGAGGACTACGGCACTATAAATCTGGTAAACAGCACGGAGATTGAACTGTCCAGAGGCCAGTATTTCAAGCTGAAGCTGACGGAAGTGTTTACAAACGGCTGGGTAGTCGCGGCAATAATCATAATTATCCTGCTGCTGGTGGTGTATTTCACACTGGTGGCCCGCTATCGCCGCATGCGCCGCGAGCATCTCCGGCAGCGCCGCCTTGCCGAACAGCGCCGCCGCGCCCAGCGAGAGCAGCTGTACAAGGATATGGAGCAGTTTAATACCCCGGATGATGAGCCGCAGGACGACCCTGACTGGGAGAACCGCTGGAAGTAAAGCTGCGCCGGCATAACACAAGTTCATGACAGACTGAAAACCCTTCCCGGGCAGGCCCGGGAAGGGTTTTTGCACGCATATATTGAAATAGTACCGAAGAGCATTCAAAATACCCCGCCTGCCGGGAACAAGCCGTTAACAAAGAAGCTGTGGCGTTAATTTCTTAGCACCCATTTAACGGGGCGGATGGTATAATGATCTTAACAGCGAGAAAGAAAGGAGCGCTTTGCCTGTGAAAAATTTAAAGAAATATATACCCCTGTCGGCAAAGGGCTGGGTAGTATATTTTGCAGTGATGGCAGTGGCCTCGATAATATGTGTGCTGCTGCGAAAGGTCAGCACCTCCGATGTGCATGTGCCGCTGATATTCGTTCTGGCGGTGCTCATAGTATCGCTTTTGACGGACGGCTATTTTTATGGGATCCTGGCGGCGCTTACCAGTGTTGTGACGGTAAACTTTGCCTTTACATATCCCTATGCCAAGATTGACTTTTCGATATACGGCTACCCGCTGACCTTCATGACAATGCTGGCAGTGGGCTGCGCCATATCCACGCTCACCTCCAGAGTCAAGGAGCAGGAGAATCTGCGCATGGAGTCGGAGCGGGAAAAGGTCCGCGCAAATCTTCTTCGGGCGGTCTCACATGATCTGCGCACACCGCTCACATCCATAAGCGGCTCCATTTCCGCGGTTATAGACAGCGAAGACAGTCTCAGCCCCCAGCAGCGCACGGAGCTTCTGGAGGACGCCCGGCAAAACGCGGAGTGGCTGTGCAAAATGGTGGAAAATCTCCTCTCGGTGACCAGAATAAACGGCAGCGAGATGGGCGGCATACAGAAACAGGATGAGGTGCTGGAGGAGGTGCTCAGTGAGGCGGTAGTCAATTTCAAGAAGAGGAATCCGAATATAGATGTCTCCGTATCCGCGCCGGAAACGATGCTTTTTGTCCCGATGGATGCAATGCTCATCGAGCAGGTGCTGCTGAATCTGATGGACACCACCGTGATACACGGGGGAGAGATCAGCCGAATCTCGGTCTCTGCCACCGCAGACAGCCGACAGGCCACCGTCAGCGTGGCGGACAACGGCGCAGGGGTAGAGCAAAAGCTGTTAGAGCATTTGTTTGACGGCTCTCTGCAGTTTATCGGCGGAAGAGGGCCTGAAAAGACCAGAAATATGGGCATAGGACTGACTGTGTGCAGGACGATAATTGAAGCCCATGGAGGCAAAATTTTTGCTAAAAATCTCCCTGGGGGGGGAGCTAAATTTACATTTACATTACCGCTGGGAGGCGATACATATGAATATCAGGGATAAAATTCTGGTGGTGGAGGACGAGAAGAGCATATCCAGCTTTATACGCGCCATTCTCTCGTCGAACGGTTATGACGTTATAATTGCCCATTCAGGTAATGAGGCCTTTTCCATGATAAGCTCACATTGCCCGGATCTGGTGGTGCTGGATTTGGGACTGCCGGATATGGACGGGATGAAAATAATAGAGACTGTGCGCCAGTGGACGCAGCTGCCGATAATTGTGGTCTCTGCCAGAAGCTATGAGCGGGATAAGGTGGCAGCGCTGGACAGAGGCGCGGACGACTACATAACCAAGCCGTTTGGCGCGGCGGAGCTTTTGGCGCGGGTGCGTGTGGCGGTGCGCCATACAAGACTGGGCGTATCCAATGAGGCGCTGGCAAACACCGGCAAATTCACCGCCGGAGACATGGTGATCGACTATGATAAGCATCAGGTCCTGATAGGCGGGGAAAACGCAAAGCTTACACATAATGAGTATAAAATTGTGGCCTTGCTGGGCAAATGCTCCGGAAAGGTGCTCACCTATGACTTCATCATGAAAGAGCTGTGGGGCCCCCAGAGCAAAGGCAATAATCAGATACTGCGTGTGAACATGGCCAATATCCGCCGGAAGATAGAGAAGAACCCCGCAGAGCCGAAATATATCTTCACAGAGGTGGGCGTGGGCTACAGGATGATAGAGGGGGACTGAACGCCGGTTTTGACGCTGCCCGGCTGCAATAACGGCAATTTAACATATATTTGAGATTCCTTGACGCCCTCTTTGCGGAACATGCTGTTATTATACTCATGTCAGATATATTTTGCAGCAGTACTGCAAGGAGGGTAACATGGAGGAATTGCTTAAGGATTCCCTGGAAAAGGATGAAAACCTGCTGTGGAGCGGCAGACCGGAGACATTTGAGACCCTGGACACCACAAATAAACGCAATTTTATTATCAAAACAGTGGTGAGCGTGGTCGTGGCAGCGGTGCTTATGGCGCTGTATATAGTGTACGCGCTGAAGAGCGGCGTGGGCATAAAGGCGTTTGTAGTAGTGCTTCTGGTAGTTTGCGCGGTGTTCGGGCCGCTGAATACCTTTACGGACGCATCCAAGCTGAGGAAAAAAGTCCTGTACGCGGTGACGGATAAGCGGCTTATTGTCGTCAGAGACAGCATAAAGGATGTGGAATATGGCTGCATAAAAGAGGCGGCATTCAAGAAAGACGCTGACGGTCATACAACATTGCTCTGCGGTGGAAGAGCCATAAAAGCAAAGCCTACAAAATGGCGCGCCATGACGCTCATCGGCAAAAACAGTGCCGAGGATGACACCGGGGTCTGTGACAGCTTCGCGTTTTACGCCCTGCCCGATGACAATACGCTTATGGAGACTATCCGTGAGCACCTGCCCGTGATAGCCTGAATCAAATAAAACATAAAAGCAGCCGTGTGCCAGAACCATATAGGTTCGGCACACGGCTGCTTAATTCGTCGACAAAGTCCTTCGGACTTTATCGACGAGGAAGCTGCACTGCGCT
>CAYFSB010000044.1:6965-9764 GCA_964345655.1 uncultured Oscillospiraceae bacterium | reverse complement strand
CGCGGGCGGCAGCGACAGGAAGGTGTCGGCGGTTATAGACGGAGTGCCCGTGTACAGCGAAGAGGTAGTGTGGTATCCAAAGACCAACAGCGACCCGGATTATCACTATGAGGGCATAGTCTCCGCCTTTAAATCTGCCGCGGCGCACATGCCCAGAGTGGATGCCATAGGCGTGTCCTCCGCGGGCATATTTGTAGACAACCGCTGCATGGTGGCCTCTCTGTTTCTGAAGGTGCCGCCGGAGCAGTTTGAAAAAAAGGTCAAAGACATATATCTCCGCGCTGCCAGACAGATGGGAGATGTGCCGGTGTCCGTATGCAATGACGGGGACGTGACGGCGCTGGCAGGGGCCATGAGTCTGGGCGAGGACAATATTCTGGGCATAGCCATGGGCACCAGCGAGGCTGTGGGCTTTGTAGACGGAAACGGCAATGTGACCGGTTGGCTCAACGAGCTGGCCTTCGCGCCGGTGGATGTGGCGCAGGATGCCATGGAGGACGAGTGGTCAGGGGACATCGGCTGCGGCGTGAAATATTTCTCCCAGGACGGGGTTATAAAGCTGGCGGCAGGAGCCGGCATAGAGCTGGACGAAACCCTGGCTCCGGCTCAGAAGCTGAAAATTGTTCAGGGCCTCATGGAGAACGACGACAGCCGGGCGGCGGCCATATTCCGCTCCATCGGCGTATATCTGGGTCACACGCTGGCCCTGTATCATGAGTTTTACGGCTGCGGCAGTGTGCTGCTGCTGGGGCGCGTCATGTCCGGGAAGGGCGGGGATCTGGTTTTGGCAACCGCCAAAAAAGTTCTGGATGAGGAATATCCGGAGCTTAAGAACAGGGTGAAGCCCATTGTTCCCGATGAGAAGGCCCGCAGAGTGGGGCAATCGGTGGCGGCGGCCAGCCTGCCCGAACTGAACTGAAGCTGAACACAGCCCCTGTTATTCGGAGATACTTTGTAGCGGACAGCGGTGAGGAATTCTTTTTGTGGGAGGCGCTTATGAATATCCTCTTTAATACGGACAAGCTTATGAAGCTCATTGTGAACCTTCAGGCTTTTACCGGTATCAGAACCAACACCTTTGATGCCCAGGGAAAGGATATACAGCTCAGCGGCGGCCATCACCATTTCTGCAGGCTGATCAACGAGACGCAGGAGGGACACGCCCGCTGCGAAGCCTGCGATGCCCATGCGGTGGAGAAGTGCTCAACCATGCGGAACGCCTACCAATACCGCTGCCACGTGGGAGTCTGCGAGATAGTGCAGCCGGTGTATGAGAGCGGAGTGCCTATAGCGTATCTGGTCTTTGGCCAGCTGCTGGATGACTCTCCGATCAGACAGCAGTGGGAAAAAACCGCCGGAATGCTGGACTGGTACAAGGGCGATATGGATGAGCTGAGAGAGGCATTTTTCGAGCTGAAGCAGTATTCGCCTCAGGAGATAACCGCTTATGCGGAGATACTGGAGGCCATCACCATATATATTCAGCAGGAAGGCATAATCAGATCTGCTGAGTATACCGATCTGCAAAAGCTGGAGATGTATCTGAACCAGCACTATATGGAGAGCGTGTCGCTGAAAAGCATATCCGCCGATTTGTGCATAGGCACCACAAAGCTTTGCGCGCTGGCAAAAAAACTCTCCGGCGGCAAGACGCTCACACATCTTATCGCCGAGCGGCGGGTAAACGCCGCCAAGTCCATACTTCTGCGCAGCGACGAGCCGGTCTCCGCCGTGGCGGAAAAAGTGGGCTTCAGCGACTATAACTATTTCACGAAAATATTTAAATCTATTACCGGATTTACCCCAAGCACATACCGCAAGGAGAACCGCCGCTGACATAAAAATGCGGTATCTATAAAGAAATAGTGTAATTTTTCGCCAGCAGGAATATATTACTAAAAAGTGTACAAATTTCCCTATATTTCACAAAAAACACCAAGTATAATCAGAGCTATAAAGAGGGCTTTTGTGCATATTGCATCTATACACATTGAGGCCTTCACACACGTAAGAAGGGCAGAAATGCTTTTCGCATAAATTTTTGAATAAGGAGTAAAGAAAATGAAAAAGTTTTTCGCACTGTTTCTTGCGCTGACAATGGTGTTCGCGCTGTGCGCCTGCGGCCAGACTGCGGCTCCCGCAGCAACCGAGGCTCCTGCAGCCGATGAGATCACATTGGACGTCATTATCTGCCAGTACGGCCCCAACACTCAGGAATGGTTCCTGGGCAAGGGCATGAATGGCACCAACTTTGTGGACAAGTTTGAGTCTGAGAACCCCGGCATCAAGCTGAACCTTGAAGTTGTCTCCTGGAACGATGTTTACACCGTAGTTGATACCCGTATCGCCAGCAACCAGGCTCCCGACATACTGAACATCGACGTTTTTGCAAACTACGCCAACGAGGGTTTGCTGGAGCCCGTATCCCAGTACTGCCCCGATGAGCTGTACAACGACTTCTTCCCCTCCTTCATTGACCAGTCCGTCATAGACGGCACTGTGTGGGCAGTTCCCGACCTGGCCTCCGCCCGCGCTCTGTACTACAACGTTGACATGTTTAAGGAAGTCGGCATTGAGCCCCCCACCACCTGGGCTGAGCTCGAGGATGCCTCTCAGGCTATCATCGACTACTACGGCGGCGAAGTGTACCCCTGGGGTATTGATATGACCACCGATGAAGGCCAGGCGGCCTTTGCCTACTACACCTGGGCCAACGGCGGCGGATTCGTGGATGCTGACGGCAACTGGGCTCTCAACAGCGCAGAGAACGTCGAAGCCATCGAGTACGCAGTGGGCCTT
>CAYFSB010000044.1:0-6855 GCA_964345655.1 uncultured Oscillospiraceae bacterium | reverse complement strand
CCCGCCAACGAGGGCAAGACCAGCTCCTCCGTGGGCGTCATGGACCGTGTAATGGCGTTCAAGGATGAGACCGCTCCCGACCAGGCAGCCCGTGACGAAGCCATCGGCAAGTTCCTCACCTTCTTCTATGATCCCGAGAACTACGTGGGCTGGGTCAGCATGGAAGGCTTCCTGCCCGCAGTCAACTCCGCAGTCGAGGCTCTTGTGGCTTCCGATCCTTCCTTCGAGGCATGGCTTGATGTTCTCAGCAGCTGCCAGTTCTATCCCACCGCAAAGGGTGAGTGGGATGCTGTAAAGCAGGGCGTTATCGCAGCCGAGCAGGCAGCCCTTACCGGTTCCTCCGTCCAGGAGCAGCTGGATGCTCTCCAGAAGCAGATCGCCGGCTGATAGCCGCTTATCCCTATAAATTACTTTTTTCGGGGGGGCCGGACTCTGGTCCGGCTCCCTGTCCTTTTCAAAGAATATCGGAATGCGGTGTTTTGTGAAAAGGAATTTTGAAAGAAGGGTGAGGCGTGAACAGAACATTAGAGAAAAAAATTGAACCATATTTTTGGCTGCTGCCAAGCATTATTCTGATGGCAATTTTCGTGGTTTTCCCAATTGTCATCGTCTTTAAGCTGTCATTTAGTGAAGTCTCCAAATCCGGAATTGTCGGGGGATTTGTAGGCTTTAAAAACTTTGCCGACGCTGTCTCCCTACCCGTCTTTAAGTCGGTGATGCTGAACACCCTCTACTGGGTGGTGTCTGTCGTGGGCCTGTCCACGGTTTTCGGCTTTATCATCGCCATGGTTCTAAACCAGAAGTTCCACGGAAGAAAAATAGCAAGGGCCATAGTGGTTTTCCCCTGGGCCACCTCACTTGTTATTCAGGCCTCCGTGTGGAACTACATAATCAAATATGAATACGGCAACCTGAACAATATCCTTTTGAACCTGGGCATCATCAAGGAGGCCATTAACTGGCGCGCCAGCTATCAGATAGAGTTCTTGTGGGAATGCGGCGTGGGCATCTTTGTCACCATACCCTTTGTCACCTTCTGCGTGCTCTCCGGCCTGCAGGCCATAGACGGCTCACTGTATGAGGCTGCGGAGATAGACGGAGCCAGCTTCTGGGACAGGCTGTGGCATATAACCATTCCCCTTGTGAAGCCCTCTCTCACCGTCAGCACGGTGCTGAACATTATCTATGTTTTCAACTCCTTCCCTATTATCTATACCATGACAAAGGGGGCGCCGTCGAACAAGACGGATACCCTTGTCACATATCTGTATATGCTGAATTTCTATGACCGACAAAAAGGCCCGGCTACGGCGCTTTCGGTAATCGGCTTCCTTGTGCTGTGTCTATGCGCCGGTATTTATATGATTGGCGTTATGCGAAAGGAGGAGGACTGATGAAAACTCCTGCCGCTATTGCGAAACAAAATCGCGCAGCCATAGGTCTCCTGCTGGTCGCGCTGCTCCTTGTAGGGATCCTTCTGAGCCTGCCTGCCTATAATTTTTCATCCAGCGTCTATACGAAAAAGTCCGCCAACACCTTTGTGGGCGACGAAAAATATGAGGCGGCGATGTCCGAGGTAAACGCCGTGGCCGATGAATACCGGGAAAACGGCTTTGATGTGAAAATCGAGGAGACTGTGACGGAGCGCACAAACTCCAAGGGTGAGACAACCTCTCTCGTGACATTCACAGTCAATGAGAAGTTTACCAAAACCGGATGGTCGTTTCTTGGCGCGGGACTGAGCTCGTCCTGGATACTGCTGGCAGTAGTGCTGTGCCTGGCTATGTCGGCGGCCTGTGCCGCTGCGGGCAGCATACAGTCCATAAGCGACACCTACAGCAGGCTTGATGAGCGCTCCGCCGCGTTCCGCTCCGCCTCCTGCTATCTGGCATTGATAGCCATGCTTCTGATGCCCGTGTTTTTCATGACTAACACCTACGCATTATCCCGCAGGGTGTATCTCTACAGCGGCGGTATAGTCACTGAGGGCAAAGAGGCATTCTTTGAGCAGTTGAACCAGTTCCTCTTTGAGGGCATCGCCGGGGAAAATATTGACTCGGCACTGAAAGGCCTGAGCTTCAAGTGCACGGCGGCGGTCTGGCTGACTATTACCTGCATTTTTGCCATGCTGCTGTCCGCCATACAGCTTCGCCGGGGTAGCATCGCCCATTCGCTGATGCGCGGCCTGCTGTATGCTTTCGTAATTGTGATGTGCCTGTTTGTGCTCTACCCGTACTATGTGATGCTTGTCACCGCCTTCCGTTCAAGCGCGGAGACAAACGACATGTATTTCCTGAACATCTTCCCCACCGAGTGGAAATTCAGCAACCTGAAGGATATCATCTCCCGCGGCGTGCCACGCTATCTGCTGAACTCCTTCCTTATAGCCGGCGGCGCTACCCTGATTGCGCGGCTGTGCGGCATCCCGGCGGCATACGCCATGGCGCGTATGCGGTTTAAGGGGAAAAAGGTGTTCCTTGGCTTCGTAATTATGAGCCAGATGTTTTCACCCGCGGTGCTGCTCATCGGCATATCCCAGCTTATGAGCGCCCTGAATCTGAACGACTCCATTATCGGCCTGATGCTTATAAACGCGGCCTTTAACCAGGCTTTCGCCATATGGCTGCTGAGGGGCACTTTCGTGTCCATATCTCCGGAGATGGAGCAGGCGGCCCGCATAGACGGCTGTACTACCATGGGTTCACTGCTGCATGTGCTTTTGCCCATGGCTGCCCCGGGAATTGTGACTACGTTGATTTTCGTGTTTATAAACGCCTGGAACGAGTACACGATCTCCACGGTGTTGATCTCCACAGCCTCCAACCGGCCTATCACCGTGGGTATAACCCAGTTCTCGTCCTTCAACATGATAGAGTGGCAGTATCTGTTTGCGGCCTCTCTGATTGCGACTATCCCCGTGGTTATCCTGTTCATGTGCATTGAAAAGCACCTGACCTCCGGGCTCACCGCCGGCGGCGTCAAGGGATAAAAGGGAAGCATTATAAAACCGTCCCCCGCTTTTTGGCGGGGGACGGTTTCCTTATGGCTTTATCTGTTCAGTCTCCAGTTCTCGTTTGGCTCCCAGCCGGGCAGAGGCAGCCGCTGCATGGCGCCAAATATCTTGGACTTCATATCGGGATATTGGGCGCTCATTGTCTTGAGAAGGGTCTTTATCTCATGGCGCTTGCTGGTCTTATCCTGAGGGCAGGGGTTTTCCACAATGGGCACATTCAGGTATTCGGCAAGACTGCTTATTTTCTGCTCCCCGGAATAGATCAGCGGGCGTATCTGCGTGACGCCGGAGCGGTCCAGAAAAGTAACCGGGCGAAAGCAGCTGAGCCGTCCCTCAAACAGCAGCGACATCATAAAGGTCTCCACCGCGTCGTCAAAATGATGACCCAGCGCAAGCTTCTTTATGCCCCGCTGTCCTATAGCGTCGTTCAGCGCCCCGCGGCGCATCTTGGCACAGAGCGAGCAGGGGTTATCCTCCTTGCGCACATCAAAGACTATCTCTTTGATATCGGTTTTCAAGCAGGTATATGGGATCTCAAGGCTCTCGCACAGCTGTGCCACCGGGGTGAAATCCATACCCTCAAAGCCCAGCTCAATGGTGATGGCCTCCAGCTCAAAGGGCTTGGGATAAAAGCTTTTCAGGTGGTTCAGTGCCATAAGCAAAAGCATGCTGTCTTTCCCGCCGGAGACGCCCACGGCGATTTTGTCCCCCGGCTCTATCATATTGTAATCATCCACCGCTCGCCGGACGGTGCCGGTAAATTCATTTAAAGCCTTGTCCATAAAAACCTCGAAAAATTAAAAACTGATATTTAGGAATATAAAGAATAAGCGAGATATTAAGAGAAAAACGGAGATTTGAAAATCAGGATTGATTTTAAGGTTGACAGGCGGTTTTTCCTGTGGTATAAAGATAAAGCGCGTTTGGAGAATATTGTAACAACCAGCGCCTGAATTGTCAAAACATTTAATTCTATATGGAGGCACAGAATATGTCTACAACCATGGTAACCAAGGAGACCGTTACCCGCAAGTGGTACGTCCTTGATGCAGCCGGCAAACCCATGGGCAAAACCGCTGCCCTCGCCGCTGACCTTCTCCGCGGCAAGCTTAAAACAGATTATACTCCCAATGTTGACTGCGGCGACTATGTCATCATTATCAACGCCAGAGACGCAGTTCTCACCGGCAAGAAGCTGGAGCAGAAGTACTACCGTACCCACTCCGGTTATCCCGGCGGCCTGAAAGAGACCCAGTACAAGCATCTGATGGCCAACAAGCCTGAGCTTGCAATGCGTCTGGCAGTCCGCGGTATGCTCCAGAAGAACACCATTGCACAGTGGCAGCTTAAGCGCCTGAAGATCTTTGCTGGCGCAGAGCATGACCATGCAGCTCAGAAGCCCGAAGTTTGGGACCGCTAAGAAGGAGGAAATGAAATATGGCAACTTATAAGTGCAAAAAGCCCTATATGTACGGCACAGGACGCAGAAAATCCTCCGTGGCGCGTGTTCACCTCATTCCCAACGGAACCGGTGCAATCACCATCAACGGCCGTGATATCGACGATTACTTTGGCCTTGAGACTCTGAAGCTCATTGTCCGTCAGCCCCTGGTTACCACCGGCACTGTGGGCAAGGTCGACATCGAAGCTACCGTCTGCGGCGGCGGTGTGTCCGGCCAGGCCGGCGCTGTCCGTCACGGTATAGCCCGCGCTCTGCTTCTGGTAGACGAGAGCTACCGCGCTTCCCTTAAGGCCGCAGGTTTCCTGACCCGTGACCCCAGAATGAAAGAGCGCAAAAAGTACGGCCTCAAGGCCGCTCGTCGCGCTCCGCAGTTCAGCAAGCGTTGATCGAGCATATTGCTTCACAGAGAGTCTCACCGGAGACTCTCTGTTTTTTTGTTGATAAAATAAGACACGCCGGGGCAAAACCGGCGTGTTTCTACTATTATAAATTATAACCGTTATAACTGCGCAATATAAATCCGCAGGGAGCTATATAAGTACCGCCCCGATTTACAAATGATACGGCTCGTCCTCGCGGCGCTTCATGCGCGCGAGCATACGGCGGAAGGGCGACGCCTTGAGCGCCACGGGCTTTCCGGTCTTTTCCTCGATGAACGTCCGGAACGCGTCGACTTTATCGCCCAGCGCCTCCTTCGGCACCATGTAGCCGCCGAACTGGTCGCGGAAGATGAAAAAGTAGTTCGCGTTTTCTCCAACGCGCTCTACCTCGGAGTAGGGCAGAGGATCAAGCTCGGTGTTTTCCGGCATGGCGAAGATGTGCAGCCCGCCGTTTTCAAAGCAGTAGCGGGAGCAGGGGAAGGGCTTGCCGGACTGCTTTATCTGCGCGGTGAGCTTGTGCGCCGTGCGATCCGGGGACACATAGGTGCTGGTGGTGAGATAGCAGCCGTACGCCAGCAGCAGAATACCCCACCATGCGGAGTAGTTCAGCACGCCGATGATGACGAGCACGGCGCTGAGGATAGTGCGGACGATGCGGTTGCGGGTACAAAACAGATCATACTGCATACGCGACAGCGCGAGAAGACTGTCCGCGCTGTGCTGCATAGTTACTTCATAGTAGGTCATAGCTTCTCCTGAATACAAATAAATGGCTCAGGAATGATAATAGCACATTGCATTGAAATTAGCAAAAAAATCTTAAAATGATCCTAATTTCGCATCTGCAGAAGCGTTAAAAAAATATCTACACCAAAAACAGCAGGCTATTTTAGTGCACATCTCCAAAAAAACTCCGCTAAGCTCCCGATTCGGTTGACAAACCGGGAATTAAGATATACTATAACAAAGCGTTAACACTCCGTTAACATATATTTTAAAGTTTTTTAACGGCTGTTAAGATTACATATTACGGAGTGTCGGAAAACAAATTTTATGAAGGAGAAAACAAAATGAAGAAAATCATTGCCCTGCTTCTCGCACTGGTTATGGTATTCGCTCTCTGCGCCTGCGGACAGACTGCTGCTCCCGCAAACGACGCTCAGACCGAGGCTCCCAAGGCTGACAATGCAGCAACCGACGAGCCTGCAGCCGATGACGGCGCAGACGATTTCTATCTGGAGATAAAGTTCTCCAACGTCTTTAACCCCAAAGAGTGGAACTACAAGGCCTCCGAAAAGCTCGCTGAGATGATCACCGAGAAGACCGAGGGTCACGTGACCGTTACCTACTACGGCACCAACGAGCTCGACTGCTACGCCGACTCCGTTACTCAGGCCGTTAACGGCGCAAACTGGATGGGTCTTGAAGAGCCCTCCCTGTTCGCTGACTACGTCGGCGACGCCGCAATGGTTATCGCTCCGATGCTGTACGCCACCAACGAAGAGTACAACTACGTTATGGATTCCGAGTTCGTTGCGAACCTGATCGAGGAACTCAAGGAGAGCAATATCCACATCCTTGACACCCACTACTCCTTCGGCTTCCGTTCCGTCTGCTCCAACCTCGACGTTTACACTCCTGAGGATCTGCACGGCCACCAGTTCCGCGCTACCTCTTCCCCACTGTTCGCAAAGACCCTTGAGTGCCTTGGCACGACTCCCGTCGTCATAGGCTTCACCGACTGCCTTGCAGCTATCCAGCAGGGTGTTGTTGAAGGCTTCGAAGGCTCCGTCTCCACTCTGGCCGGCGCCGGCGAGCCCTACGAGCTCGTTAAGAAGGTTGCTTCCACCAACCACCTGATCGCCACCCGTTGGCTGTTCATGCCTGAGGACGTATGGCAGACCATCCCCGAGAAGTACCAGAAGATAATCGAAGAGTGCGCGTACGGCTGCGGCATGTGGGAGGAGACCTCCTGCCAGGACGACGAAGCAACTCAGATC
>CAYFSB010000043.1:5634-9873 GCA_964345655.1 uncultured Oscillospiraceae bacterium | reverse complement strand
AGGGGACTCTCCTGGGCGTCGTCCTCCCTGGGCGCTATGGCTGTGGTCAGATACAGGCCCTTTTCGTGAAGAGCGTCGGAGCAGAGCCTTAGAAAACTGTTGTAATTGCTCCTGTCAAAGGGATATAGATACCCAAAATTCAGCTGTACACCGCCGTATCAGCCCTCAGCCACGGCGGCGAGGATGCTCTCCAGCAGAGCCTGACGGCTCTGTACGCTTGCAAACAGCTCATGGGCCAGCGCCCCGGAGAAGCCGCCTCCGCTGCCGATGTTGGCCACTGTCAGCAGCGGTATTGTCCGGCTTTTCCGAGCCGAGGACACGAGCCGGCCCTCCTCCAGAGGCAATAGTGTGCCTTCGGCGGTGACGCGGCGGCAAAATGGACAGATAAAGCTCAGCGAGGGCAGAAATTCCGACAGCACTGAGTCGGGGATGGAGGGATATACGCTGGCACATATTTCCATACTGCTCTGAGGGGCGTCGTCCGGGGGGGGTATGGCCAGAGCCATGCCTGAGGTGAGCCGCCGGGGGTCGCCAAGCTGGTTTGAATAGCTGAGCGCGGCGGCATCCGTGCCGAAGCGGCGCGCCGCGGAGTCTATTGTATCGCCTGTGCGTGCAATGTATATTTCCATGATGATCTCCAGTCTGTATTTTGATTTATATAATGTATATTCCACCTGCACGCAGGATTTGCAGCCAAGAGAGAGACGTGGTATAATATAAAAATTCCCGCCCCCGGGAGGGGCGGTACAGCCGAGAATACTGCGCGCGTCGGCCGCTGCGTATAAAGGCCGTTTCGCGCATCGAGCATAGTGAAAGGAAGGAAGAGACATGGAGAACAGGCCTATACCCAAACGCGCCCAGGCGGCGGAGAGGGACACATGGAATCTGAAGGATATATTTGAAAGCGACGAGGCATGGTTCAGGGAAAACGAGGACTTAAAGACCATGCCGGAGCGTTTCACGGCCTACAGGGGAAAACTGGGTGACAGCGCCGAGACTCTGCTGGGATTTTTCCGGCTGGAGGACGAGGCGGACCTGCGCCTGGGAAAGCTCATGGGCTATGCCAGCTGCAAGAGCGATGAGGACACGGGGATAAGCATTTATCAGGATATGCGCGGCAGGGCCACCGGCACTCTGGTGGCGGTATCCAGCGCGGCAGCCTTTGCCCCGCCTGAGATCATGGCCATACCTGAGGAGCGGCTGAACCTTTTCTACATCGTCCAGCCGGGTCTGGAGGTCTACAGGCGGAGCCTGTACAGTATTCGCCGCCGGGCGGAGCATATCCTGTCCCCAGCAGAGGAGACGCTTCTGGCCGCCGCCGGAGAGATGGCCGAAAGCCCTGAGAATATAGGCAGCATTTTCCGTGATGCGGATCTAAAATATCCCGATGCAGTGGACAGCCGCGGGGAAAGGCATCAGCTCACCAGCGGCTCGTTTGTACCGCTTCTGGAGAGCGGAGACCGGGTGCTGCGCCGCAGCGCTTTTGAAAACTGCTATACAAGGCTTGGCGAGTTTAAAAACACCGTGGCCGCCACACTGGACGCGCAGTTCAGACAGCTTCGCTTTTTCGCCTCCTCCCGCAGATACCCCGGTACTCTTGCCGCCGCGCTTGACGGTACGGAGGTTCCGGTGGAGGTGTATACCCGGCTGATCGAGGCGGTACACGCCAATATGGATAAGATGTACGCGTATGTGGCGCTGAGAAAGCGCGTTCTCGGCGTGGATGAACTGCATATGTACGATGTATATACCCCTATCGTACAGGACGCGGCGGAAAAACTGAGCTATGAACAGGCCAGGGAGACGGTGCTTGAGGCGCTGTCGGTGCTGGGGGAGGATTATACCGCGCTGCTCCGGCAGGGCTTTGACAGCCGCTGGATAGATGTGTATGAAAACGAGGGCAAGCGCAGCGGCGCCTATTCCTCAGGCAGCTCCCGCCCGCACCCCTATGTGCTCTTGAATTACAAGGACACGCTGGACGATATGTTCACTCTGGCCCATGAGATGGGCCATGCGCTGCACAGCTATTACAGCTGCAAAAACCAACCGGTATCCACCAGCGACTATGTGATATTTGTGGCCGAGGTGGCCTCCACCTGCAATGAGATATTGCTGATGCGCCATCTTTTGGGTAAGACCGGAGACAGGCGGCAGCGGGCCTATCTTATAAACCATTTTCTGGACAAGTTTAAGGGCACCATATACCGGCAGACGATGTTCGCGGAGTTTGAGCTGGAGATGGGGCGCATGTCAGAAGAAGGTCAGGCGCTGACAGCAGACGCGCTGTGCGAAAAATATCTGGCGTTGAACCGGCTGTATTTCGGGCCTGATATCGTGTCGGATGAGGGCATAGCGCTGGAGTGGGCGCGCATTCCCCATTTTTTCTACAACTATTATGTGTTTCAGTATGCCACTGGCTTTTCCGCCGCTGTGGCCATTGCAAACCGCATACTCTCCGGGGAACCGGCGGCGGTGGAGGATTACAAGCGCTTCCTGTCCGGCGGCGGCAGTACGGACCCCATTTCCCTGCTGAAGATAGCGGGCGTGGATATGGGCAGCCCGGAGCCGGTAAACTCTGCCCTGAGTCTCTTTGGAGACCTGGTGGAGGAACTGGAAAATCTGGTCTGAAATTAAAAGCCACAGCCATAAGAAAACGACAAAAATCGGGCTCTTCCCCCTGATTCTACTGGGGGTAGAGTCCGATTGACTGTTTTCTACTGACTGTAGCCGCAGGGTATAGCTCAGAGAAGTTACAGTAGCTTGTGTTGCTTTGCGCAAATGGGCTATAGTATGCTTGTCAAAACTCAGGAGGTATAGATATGAGCTTCGCCATAATCACCGATACATCTTCCAATTTGCAAAACAGACAGATAGCTGAAAATGACTTGATAATAATACCCTTTTCGTATTACGTGAATGGTGAGGAACACACCTGCCTGGATACCGATGCCTTTAATGGCGACGAGTATTACGACACCATCAGACGCGGAGTGCATGTGACCACCTCCCAGGTTACTCCTCAGCGCTATATTGATTGCTTTGAGCCTATCCTTAAGGAAGGCACAGACATTATCTTTGTGAGCATGTCCTCAGGCATCAGCGGCTCCTGCGCCTCGGCGGAGATGGCCGCCACCCAGCTCCGGGAGGATTACCCCGACAAAAAGCTGAAGATAATCGACACGCTGGGCGCATCTCTGGGAGAGGGTCTGGTGGCAGTGAAGGGCGCCGTGTGCCGCAAAGCGGGAATGAGCTTTGAGGAGACGGCAAAAGAGCTGCTCAGCATGAGCCGCCGCATGTGCCAGATGTTCACTGTGGACGATCTTATGCACCTGCGCCGCGGAGGGAGACTTTCAAACCTCTCTGCCATAGTGGGCACGGTGCTGCATATAAAGCCGCTGCTGAAAGGTGACGAGGAGGGTAAGATCGTGGCCTTCGCCAAGGTGCGGGGCAGGAAACACTCCATTGAGGCCCTGGCGGAGAGATATGACAAGCTGGTAGTGGAGCCGGAGAACCAGACGGTGGGCATAGCCCACGCGGGCTGCCGGGAGGACGCGGAATTTCTTGAGCGGCTGCTGATGAAAAACAGACCGCCCAGGGAGATACTCACAGTGGACTATGAGCCGGTCACAGGCTCCCATGTAGGTCCGGGAGCGCTGGCGCTGTTTTTTGTAAGCCATGACGAGGTCAGAGCGCTGACCTGAAAGACAGATCACAGGTTTCTGCCGCGGTCAAAACTAAAATAACCCTGAGCCGGAAATACAGAGCGGCTCAGGGTTTTGTTTTTCTGCTTTATTCAAGCGTCAGCGGGAGACCGCAGACTCCGCCGGAGCAGAGATACAGTGTGGGCTTCCCGGCCTTCATGCCCAGCTTTTCCGTGAAGGGGGCAAAGCGGGCAAGCTCCCCGCCGTCGTCCGTATATTTCATCAGTACTGTCATCTCCGGGGCGTATTTTCCAAGAATAAGCTCCACTGGGCCTGGCAGCTCCTCAGCTGCGCATACAAGCTCCTTTGTGGGGTACACCAGACTCAACAGGGCTATGAGACCAAAGGCACAGCCTGCCGGATACCGGCTGCTGTGGGCGCAGATGTAGTCCAACTGCTTTTCACAGGAGATACGCCAGCGCTCATCTCCGGTCATTCGCCTCAGCAGGTCGAAGAGTACGGCAGCGGCGCTGTTGCCGGAGGGCATTGCCCCGTCAAACAGCTCCTTTGGCCGCTTTATCAGCTTTTCGGCCCCGTC
>CAYFSB010000043.1:0-5624 GCA_964345655.1 uncultured Oscillospiraceae bacterium | reverse complement strand
TTTCTCATCGGCAACATGCAAAAGTATCTCCTGGGCAAGGCCCGTGATGGCGCCGTAGGGGCCAACGCTCACCTGAGCACGCTCAAAAAAGCCCAGGGCGCTGAAGGCATAGTCGTCAAGCTGGGCAGGCACGGAGTTTACACCGTCTATCCGGCAGGCAGTGAGGGAGGCAAAGCTGCCGTCCTTTTCCAGCAGAAAGCGCCCAAGCTCCGCCGCGGCCGACATGTATCGGCTGCTGTCAAAGGCTTTGGCGGCTCTGGAGAGAGCCATTAGCATGAGCCCGTTCCAGCCGGTGAGGATCTTGGTGTCTGTGCGGAGCGGAAAACGCTCCGCCCGGTACTGCCGCAGCTTCGCGCGAAAAGCGCCGTAACCCTCAGGCAGGAGGTTCCAGCGGTTGTTTAGAAGCAGGTTGGGTATGCTCAAGCTCTCAAAATTGCCCTCATCGCTTATGTCGTAGCATTCGCAGAAGTGCCGCCCCTCGTCTTCGCCCAGCACGGTCTTTACCTCGGCGGGGCTGAAGAGATAGTATTTCCCCTCCACGCCCTGGCTGTCCGCGTCCTGCCCGCTGAAAAAGCCGCCCTCCGGTGAGCGCAGCTCCCGGAGACAGTAGTCCAGCGTGCTCTCGGCCACCTGCCTGTAAAGGCCCAAATGCCCGTCCTGCCAGGCCTCGGTGTATGCCAGCGCCAAAAGCGCGTTGTCATACAGCGTCTTTTCAAAGTGCGGCGCCAACCACTCCCTGTCGGTGGAATATCTGGCAAAGCCGCCGCCTATATGGTCGTATATGCCGCCCCGGTACATCTGCTGTAAGCTGTGCTCCACCAGGGCGCGGATGCTCTTATCCCCGGAGAGCTTCGCATAGCGCAAGAGGAAGATCAGGTTATGGGCGGAGGGAAATTTGGGCGCGGTGCCAAAGCCGCCGTATTCCGCGTCGTATGAGGCGCGCAGCTGCTCCACCGCCGTTTTCAAAAAATCTCCGTCGGGAGATATGCCGCCCGCGGCGGGCCCCTCCTGCCGGATATAGGCGCTTATATCCTCGCCTGCCTTTAATAGCTCGGCCCGGTCACTTTTCCATTTGGCAGCCACCGCGCCAAGCAGCGCTTTAAGCCCCGGCTGCCCGCCCCGGTTTTCTCTGGGCAGATACGTGCCGGCATAGAAGGGCTTCTGCTCCGGCGTCATAATTATGGTCAGCGGCCAACCGCCGCTGCCGTTGAGAGCGGTGCAGACCTCCATGTATACGGCATCAATGTCCGGCCGCTCCTCCCGGTCCACCTTTACGGACACAAAGCTCCTGTTCAGTATTGCCGCCACAGCTTCATCTTCAAAGGATTCCGCAGCCATCACATGGCACCAGTGACAGGTGGAGTAGCCAATGCTGAGAAATACAGGCTTGTCCTCCTGCCGCGCCTTTTCAAAGGCGGCAGAGCACCAGGGGTACCAGTCCACAGGGTTTTCCGCGTGCTCCCTCAGGTATGGGGAGCGCTCATTTATCAAACTGTTGCTCATGCCACAGCCTCCATCAAGTCATTTGTGATAGCATTTTACTTATAATGTGATATTATACACTTAAAAGGACAGAACTTTCAAGAGAGGAGGGGCGAAATGGAGCATAATGAACCGCGCTGCTGTTTTGATGTCTCCGGATATACCGGAGTGCCCGACGCGGAACCCACAGGCGAGACTCTGCCTGTGCCGGAGCTGATACGGCAGCTGGACGCCCTGTATGATTCCGGCCGGGAGGCGGAAGCGGGGGAATTTCTTCTGCGCGCAGGAGAGCGGGCCAGAATGCTGGGGGACTGGCGGGCAGAACTGAGCATTCTCAGCGAGCTTATGGGTTATTACCGGCGTGCCCGGCAGGAGGACGGCGGCCTTGCTGCCGTAACTGAAGGACTGAATATAATAAGAGAACACAATCTGGGCTTCACTGTATCCGGCGCCACCGTCATGCTAAACGCCGCCACCACCATGAAGTGCTTTGGCCGGGCGGCGGAGTCTATGGAGCTGTTCAGGCATGTGTGCCGTGTCTATGCCCAGAACCTTGACCCCATGGACTACCGCTTCGGAGGGCTGTACAACAACATGGCCCTGTCCTGCGCGGACACCGGGGATTATCAGGGGGCGGAACAGTATTTTAAATTGGCCATGGGCGTTATAGAAAACTGTGAAAACCCCGATAACGAGCTTGCAGTGACCCTGTGCAATATGGCGGAGATGTACGACAGGCAGGACCCTGAGGACCAGCGCATAGGCCAGTGCATGGAGCGGGCCTGGGCACACCTGAACGCGCCGGAGCTGCCCTGGGACGGCTATCACGCTTTTACTATTTCAAAATGCGCGCCAAGCTTTGATTATTTCGGATATTTTATATGGGCGGGGGCGCTTAAAGAGAGGGCGGAGAAGATATATGCGGGGACTTGAAAAGGCCAGAGCATTTTATGAGGAATACGGTAAGGACATGATACACCGGCGCTTCCCGGAATACGAGGGGCGTATCGCCGTAGGCCTTGCGGGCCACGGCTCGGAGTGCTACGGCTTTGACGATGAAGTATCCGAGGACCACGACTGGGAGGATGGCTTTTGCCTGTGGATAAGTGATATTGACGACATCAACATCGGCGTAGAGCTGACGCGGGCCTACAGGGAGCTGCCCGTGAGCAGGTCTGTCCGGAGCAGCCTTGGGGGAGGAAACCGGGGCGTGCGCCGGAGCTGCTTTTTCTACCGGGGCTATACCGGCTCATCGGGCGCGCCTGAGAGCTGGAAGCAATGGATGGAGCTGCCTTCCCACGCCCTGGCCGAGGCCTCAAACGGACAGGTCTGGCGTGATGAGCTTGGCGAATTCACGGCGGAGCGGGAGATGATACTCCACGGCATGCCGGAGGATGTGTGGAAAAAGAAGCTGGCAGCCAGAGCAATTGAGATGGCCCAGTCCGGCCAGTATAATTATACCCGCTGTCTCAAACATGGACAGGAGGGCGCGGCGATGCTGGCGGCGGCGGAGTTTGTGAAAGCCGCCTGCGCAATGGTGTATCTTTTAAACCACAGACATATGCCATATTATAAATGGATGTTCAGAGGTATGGATGAGCTGGAGACTCTCGGCGCGCTGCGTCCGGCACTGGAATTTCTGCTGACCGGGGAGAACGAACCGGCGGGGCAGAAGACCAAGGCCGGAGTCATCGAGGATGTGAGCGCCGCCGTAATAAAGGAGCTTCGTGCCCAAAATCTCAGCGACGGAGGCTGGGACTATCTGGAGCCCCACGCCTTTGAGATAATGGAGCGCATTGAGATGCCGGAGATACGGGCCATGCACGTGATGGAGGGATAAAAAATGGAGATAAAATGGCTGGGTCACGCCTGCTTTGCAATAAGCCACAGAGGTTATACTGTGGTGATAGACCCTTATAACAGCCGCTATACCACGGGCTACCCTGAGCTGCGCGTCAGGGCGGACAAGCTGCTCATAAGCCATGAGCACTACGGCCACAACTACAGAGAGGGCGTTATCCTCTCAGGGCGGCCTGAGTCGGACTGCCCCTTTGCCATAAGCACCATGGAGGTGAGCAACGACAGCGTGTACGGGGTAATGCGCGGCAGCTGTCTTGTGCATATCCTTGAGGCGGACGGGCTGAAGATAGCCCATATGGGCGACATCGGCACCCAGCTCAACGGCGGGGAGATAAGCAGACTTTTCGGGGCGGATGCCATAATGGTGGCGGCGGGCTCCTGCAGGGCGCTGCCGGCCCAGGAGGTGTGGCGCATGAGCGAGGAGCTGTTTCCAAAGGCCATAATCCCCATGCACTACCGCAACGGAAACATGGGCGCAAGGCGGCTGGAGCACATCAGCGCCCTGACAAACATGTATGAGGCGCCGGAGATGATACATTGGTACGACACCGACACCATTACGATAGATGAGGACACGGAGCCGCAGGTGGCGGTGCTGAAATATATGGGCAGAGCATAGGCATTGTTTCAGTTCAGCTTATAAAGATGGCGCAAAAAATAACATACTCACCAGCTATTTAAAGGTTTACACCGATGTGGATTTATGGTATAAAGAAAATGTACCGAAGTGTGTTATTGATGCTTGTTAATGTATTTAGGAGGGAAAATAAATGGTTAAATTTGCTGACAGAATGGATAAAATGAAAGCCTCAGATATCCGTGAGCTTCTCAAGCTTACAGCGAGACCGGAGATCATATCTTTTGCGGGCGGCCTGCCTGCTCCGGAACTGTTCCCCGTGGCGGATGTAAAGGCAGCTACCGATGTGGTTATGGATGAGCAGGGCCGTGTAGCTCTTCAGTATGGCCAGACAGAGGGCTGGCTGCGTCTCAGAGAGCAGATCGCCGAGCGCATGGAGAAGAAAAACGCCATACATACCGATCCTGATCATATCCTTCTCACAGCCGGCAGCCAGCAGGGTCTGGACTTCTGCGGAAGACTGTTTTTGAATCCGGGCGATGTCGTAGTCATGGAGAGCCCGTCCTATCTTGGCGCTATCAATGCGTTTAACGGTTTTCAGCCCACCTTTGTGGAGATCCCCACAGATGAGAACGGCATGATCATGGAAGAGCTGGACAAGGTTCTGGCTACCACAAAGCATGTTAAGATGATCTATGTGATCCCCGATTTCCATAACCCCAGCGGCCGCACCTGTCCTCTGGAGCGCCGCAAGAGATTCATGGAGATCATAAACAAGTATCAGATCCCCGCCATTGAGGATAACCCCTATGGCGACCTGCGCTTCAAGGGCGAGTATCAGCCGGCGCTCAAGAGCATGGACACAGAAGGCCTTATAATCTATTTGGGCACCTTCTCAAAGATCCTGGCTCCTGGCTACCGCATGGGCTGGATATGCGCCAACACCGAGATGGTGGAGAAGTTCAACCTCATCGCTCAGGCCGCGGTTTTGCAGACGGCCACAATCTCCATGATGGTTATCTCCAAGTATCTGGATATGTTTGATATTGATGAGCATGTGGAGAAGATCCGTGCTACCTATAAGCACCGCTGCGAGCTGATGATAAACACCATGCGCGAGTGCTTCCCGCCGGAGGCCAAGTTTACGGATCCGGACGGCGGCCTTTTCACCTGGGTCGAGCTGCCTGAGTATGTGAACACCAGAGAACTGGGTGCCAAGGCGCTTGAAAAGGGCGTGGCCTTTGTGCCCGGCTCCGGCTTCTTCCCCAACGGCGGCAACAACTGCTGCATGCGGCTGAACTACTCCTGCATGCCGGATGAAAGAATAGTTGAAGGTATCCACAGATTGGCTGAGGTCATAAAGGAAGCGCTGAAGTGAGCGTACCTGAGACTGGACTCAGGGGGAGCGCTGTGACCGTGGTCTCCCGTGAGAACATTGCAGTTACTCTTGGCAGCGGGACGCTGGAGGTCTTCGCCACCCCAATAATGATTGCCCTCATGGAAAAAGCCGCCATGGAATCCGTTCAGCCCTGCCTTGAGCCGGGCCAGGGAACCGTGGGTGTAAAGCTTGAGGTATCCCATACGGCGGCTACGCCCATGGGAGTTGAGGTGCGCGCTGAGAGCGAGCTTGTGACGGTGGAAGGGCGGAGGCTTACATTTAAGGTGGCCGCCTATGCCGCAGGAGAGCTTATCGGCGAGGGCATAC